>DATMDQ010000091.1:0-3687 GCA_035557715.1 Gemmatimonadales bacterium | reverse complement strand
CCGGACTATCGAGGGGATGTCGCCCGAGGTCCTGGCCTCGCGCCCGCCACGCAACATGACCGGCGACCCGAACGAGACCGTGGGCAGCAACCTCGCCACTCTTGTTTTTCACGAGTGCTACCACGTGGGGCAGACAGGGATACTGCGGCGGGTGGCGGGGAAGCCGGGAGTACTCAAACCACCGGGAGGGCGCTGAGCGCAGAAGCGGCCAGACCGCACGCCCGCCCGATGGGCGGGCCAACGTGCTCATCGGAAAGAGATATGCATCGGTCTACCACTAAGGTGGTAGCTGAAGCGGCGGTAGGTACTGCGGCGGTAAGGCGGTAGGTACTGCAGCGGGTGCCACCGCTTATCTCCCGTCGCTTCAGCTACCGTCGCCTGATCTCAGGCCGTCCGGGTCTCGTAGTCGCTGGCGGTGCTCGCCTCGAGCACCTCGCGGATCTTGCGCGCGAGATCTTCCGGCGTGAATGGCTTCTGCAGGAACGGACGGCTCGGGTCCAGTAATCCTCGGCGGATCACATCATTGTTGGCGAACCCCGACGTATAGAGCACCGGCAGGGTAGGGTATTTATGCGCCAGGAGCTCGCCCAATTGTCCCCCGCTCATCCCCGGCATGACAACATCGGTGATCACAAGATCGAAGTTCCCTTGCTCCTGCTCCATCAGCCGGAGCGCTTCCGCGGCGTCGGCAGCCTCCATACAGCGATATCCAAACCCTTCCACTGTGCGCACGATCAGCGCACGCACCACCTGCTCGTCCTCTACCACCAGCACATTCTCCGTACCCCGCTGAACGGGGATCGGTATCGGAATCTCCCCCGTCTGCTCCGAGACCACAGAGATCTCGGGCCAGTACACTCTAATGGTACTACCCCGGCCCACCACGGACTCGGCCCACACGAAACCACCACTCTGCTTGACCGAGCCGTAAACGACCGAGAGCCCGAGTCCCGTACCCTGGCCGGCGGGCTTGGTGGTAAAGAACGGCTCCCAGATGTGCTGGAGCGTGTCGGCGTCCATGCCGTGACCGGTATCGTGCACCGAGAGCACCGCATACCGACCCGGCGGCGGTGCCTCGGACTCCGGCTGCCACACCGGGGAGTTCGCATGCAGCTCTACGGCCGAGGTCTCGACCTCGACTCGCCCACCCTGCGGCATGGCGTCTCGAGCGTTCAGAACCAGGTTCATCACGATCTGCTCGACGCGCGGCGGATCGGCATGGATGCCCCCGAGTGTGGGTGAAAGCCGGACCACCAGCTCGATGTTCTCGCCCACCACCGGCCGTAGCATCCCCGCCGCGTACCGCACCAGCCGGTTCAGGTCCATCTGGCGGGGATGAATTATCTCCCGTCGGGCAAAGGCAAGAAGCTGCTGTGTGAGGTTCGCCGACTGCGTAGCCGCCCGGTTGATCTGATCCACATCTTCGCGTCTTGGATCGTCCGGCTCGAAGGTTCGGGCCAGGAGATCGCTGAATCCCATGATCGCCACGAGCATGTTGTTGAGGTCGTGGGCGATCCCGCCCGCCAGCCGGCCGATCGCCTCCAGCCGAACCACCTCCTGAAGCCGCTCCTCGTTCTGCTTGCGCTCCGTCACGTCGAGCAGAATGCCCCGCATTCGTAGCGGTCTACCCGACGACTTCTGGTAGGTGCCGCGGCCAATGGCAGCGATCCAATGTGTCGTCCGGTCAGGCCAAAGGACGCGAAATTGAGCGGAGAACGGCTGCCGCTCGCGAATAGCGATCTGTCTCAGCTCCTCGGTGGGGCCCTGATCCTCGGAGTGGATTGCGTCCGCCCAGTTCGTGTACGTGACGGAATCACCCGGGTGGAAGCCCAACATCGATGTGGCCCGGTGATCCAGTCGTAGCTCGCCGGTGAGGAGATCGTGGTCCCAGGCACCGAGCCCTGCCGCCTCGTAACCCAGTTCCAGTGCCTCCTGGTGTCGGAGCAGCTCCTCTTCGATCCGCTTGACCTCGGACAGATCCCGAACCCTGTTCGCAAAGCCCAGGAGCTTTCCCTCGCGGTCGCGTACGCTGGTGACGGTTACTTGCACCGGGAGCCAGGTTCCATCCTTCCGGACTACCCAGCGTTGCGCGCTCACCCGGCCCTTCTCCGCAGCCTCAGAGAGCTCTCGCTCCGGTAAACCCTGGGCTCGGTCGTCGGGGGTAAAGAGGTCGGCGGCTTCCGCATGAAGAAACTCCAGCTTCTCGTAGCCCAGCATGCGCCCGACCCCTCTGTTCCATGTCGCCAGCCGTCCTTCGGGAGTCAGCATGAAGACGGTGAAGTCGTTCGCCTCATCGGGCGGCGTGCGGTAGCGCTCGCTCGGCCCGCGCGGCATCTCGGCGTGGTTCCTTTGCTCGTTGTGTCCTTCCTCGTCCAAGTCATCGAGATCGGGCTCAGTGCGACGACGTTGCGACGCAACGAGAAGTGCGATCCCCCCCGCCGTGAGCGCATAGATCCAGAGAAGCAGAAGGGCACCGGAGTCCGTGACGGCCGCGGATGCGTGGCGTGCGACCCAAAAGAACCACATCGCGCCCAGCAGGAGAGCGGTGCCGCCCGCGGCAACACCTCCGGCAGCGGAAGCGAATCCCACCGCCAGGCAGAAAATCAGCAATGTGATGAGGAAAGAGTGCGCTCCGACGATGGGCTGGACCGCAGCCGGCAAGGTGATGGCCACAGTCACGCACACGATGGCCATGCCGTAGAGTGCCCATCTGTTACGGTGGACCGGTACAGCAGTTGGAGCCGGGGCCGCCAGCCTTGATCCTAGCAATCAAGCCTCTCGTCCCGGCACGGAGCGCGGGGAGGCCGGTAAACTTCAGGAATGAACTGCAGTCATTTACAAGCTAGGAAAGATCAGGCGAGAAGACAAATCGGAAGTCCGCCCCTACTCCCGCTCGGCCGGCACCAGCTTCTCGATCGCGGTGCCTAGTTCGGTGTACGCCGAGGGATCCACTTCCTGGAACGGGGTCGCGCGATAGGCGATCCTCCCATCCGGTCCCACCACGAACAGGTTCCGATTCGTCAGTCCCGCCCGGTCGGCCAGGGCGCCATAGCGCCTGGCGACCGCCGTCCCGGTATCGCTGGCGAACAGGAACGGAAACTCCGAGTCGCGGGCCCACGAGGCGAGCGCGGTATCGGGGTCGGCGCTGATCGCGATAAGCACCACGTTGCGGCCGTTCTTGAAGAGCTTCGCGTACTGATCACGGTACGCGTTCATTTGGACGGTTCAGCCGCTGGTTCGGGCCTTGTAGAAGAACGCCAGGACCACGGTCTTGCCCTTGAAGTCGGAGAGATGGATCGGGTTGGCGAGAACGCCGTAGCGGGTGGCGCCCTTCATTGTGAAGTTGGGTGCCACTGCGCCGACCTGCAGGGGCGGTGAAGTTTGCTGGGCAGCAACAACCGCGGGTGCACCGGCAAGGGCGAGAGCGAGGAAGAAGGAACGCATGGCGAGTCCGTGTCAGGGTTGCGAAGGAAATATACGACGGGACGTAGAGGGCCACCCTCATGGGTGGCCCTCAAACGTTTCGACCCTTCGCGGAGGCTACCCTGAGCGTAGCGAAGGGCTCAGGGTGACATCCGTTTTGGAAACGTCTTCGCGGTAGCGAGCTCTGGCCTGCCTCCATCCGCCTTCGCCATCAACTTCAGAAACTCCCGATAGCTCTCGGCCGCAGCCTTTCGGTCGCCCGCG
>DATMDQ010000090.1:0-7184 GCA_035557715.1 Gemmatimonadales bacterium | reverse complement strand
TTCGTCGCCGATGAGATTCAGACTGGCTTCGGCCGCACCGGCAAGCTCTTCGCATCGGAGCACTACGGCCTGGTGCCCGACATCATCATTACAGCCAAGTCTCTGGCTGGTGGCCTCCCGCTCGCCGCGGTCACCGGGCGCGCCGACGTGCTGGACGCCCCCCACGTGGGTGGGCTGGGCGGGACGTACGGGGGAAATCCGCTGGCCTGCGTGGCCGCGCTCGCAGTGCTGGATGCCATGGAGCAGGAGCGGATTCCGGCCCGAGCCCAGCGGACTGGAGATCGGATCAAGGCCCGGTTTGCGAACTGGGCAGACCAATACCCGTGCATCGGCGATGTACGGGGGCTGGGTGCGATGGTCGCCATGGAGCTGGTGACGGATCGTGAATCCCGGACCCCCGACAAGGCCCTGACCGGCCGGATCCTCGCCGGCGCGCTCGCCCGAGGTCTGGTGCTTCTGTCGGCCGGCACCTATGGAAACGTGATCCGGGTGCTTGCCCCGCTGACGGCCGACGATTCGATCATCGATGAGGGATTGGCTGTGTTCGGTGCGGCGCTCGAGGCCGCGGCCGGACGGGCACCAGCGATGGCCTAGCCTGCTGTACCCTTCTTCGCTCTCGACCGGCTTGACGGTCGGGAGTACGTTCCCGTACACCATCTACCAGAGAACATCTGGTAAAGGATCCCTCCCCCGTGGTCCCCACTTCCTCGCCCGACAACCGTTCCGTCGTTCAACTCGCCAGCGTTTCCAAAAGCTTTGGAGACGTGAAGGCAGTAGACAACATCTCATTTGAGATCCGGCGGGGGGAGTTCTTCTCGATCCTCGGCCCCTCCGGCTGCGGCAAGACCACGACCTTGCGACTGCTGGCCGGATTCGAGGAGCCGGACGAGGATGGCGGGCAGGTCCGGCTGCTGGGCGAGACGGTCAACAAGAAGCGGCCCTATGAGCGGAAGATCGCCATGGTCTTCCAGAACTACGCTCTCTTTCCGCATCTGACCGTGGCCCGGAATGTCTCCTTCGGATTGGAGCAGCGAAAAACTCCCAAAGGTGAAATTGAGGGGCGGGTCCGCCGGGCCCTGGAGATGGTCCGGCTCAAGCCGGATGTCTTCTCCAGCCGGATGCCGGGCCAGCTCTCGGGCGGGCAGCGGCAGCGTGTCGCCCTCGCCCGGGCGTTGGTTCTGGAGCCCGCCATCCTCCTGCTGGATGAGCCACTCGGCGCCATCGACCTCAAGCTGCGGAAGGAGATGCAGCTGGAGCTCAAGGCGCTCAATAAGCAGCTCGGCACCACCTTCATCTACGTCACCCACGACCAGGAAGAAGCGCTCACGATGTCCGATCGCATTGCCGTGATGGACAATGCGCGGGTGGCCCAGCTGGGAACGCCGGCGGAGATCTATGAGAATCCGCGCACCGCCTTCGTGGCCAAGTTCATCGGCGAGTCGAACTTCTTCGATGGGCGGGTCGCGAGCCGATTGAACGGCGAGTGGGAAGTCCAGCGGGAGGGCGGAGGCTCCTTCCGGGTGCCGCATACTTCCAACCTGAAAGTGGGACAACAGATCAGGGTGGCAGTCCGGCCGGAATGGATGGATGTGCAGCGGCCCGATGCTGTACCGCCCGGGGAGAACGCGCTCACAGGCACCGTGAAGGACATCATCTATCTCGGGGAGACGATGCACGTGATCGTCGCCGTTCCCGGGGCCGGCGACGTGACCGTGGCTCTGCGTAATGAGGGCCAGCTGATCAAGCCGCTGGCGTGGAAACGTGGGGAGGCCGCCGCGGTGGCCTGGCTCCCGGAGGACTGCCAGATCCTGGAGGAGGATTAGTGCCCGCCTTCAGGGAGCGTGCCCTTGCCTGGCTGTACACTCGGCCGCAGGCCCGGGCGTGGGCATTGGTAGCGCCCGGTGGCTTCTGGCTGCTGGCCTTCTTCATGGTACCGCTGCTCATCATGCTGGTGTACAGCCTCATGCCCCGCGGGACCTACGGTGGGGTCGAGCCGGGCTTTACCCTGGAGCATTACGCTCGCTTCTTCGACCCGCTTTATCTGCAGGTCCTGCAGCGGACCTTCGCCTGGTCGATCGGCTGCACCGTCATCTGCCTATTCCTCGGCTATCCAGTGGCCTACGTCATCGCGCGTAGCCAGCGGTGGCGGACGTTCCTGCTGTTCCTCGTGGTGCTGCCGTTTTGGACCAGTTTCCTGGTCCGCACCTTCGCCATGATCTTCCTCATGCGGGACACCGGGCTGATCAATTCCTGGCTGCTGAAGCTGGGAATGATCGACGAGCCGTTGACCATGCTGTACACCCCGTTCGCCGTCATGGCGGGCCTGGTGTACGGATTTCTGCCGTTCATGATCCTTCCCATCTATGCCTCGCTCGAAAAGGTGGACCACTCCCTGCTGGAGGCGGCCGAGGTGCTGGGTGCGCGACCCGCCGCGCGGTTCCGCCGGGTGACCTTGCCGCTGTCCACGCCGGGGGTGGTTGCTGGATCCCTGCTGGTCTTCATTCCGGCGCTCGGGTCCTTTCTTACGGCCGATCTGCTCGGTGGGGCCAAGCAGGTGATGATCGGCAACCTGGTGCAGAATCAGTTCTCCAGCGCGCGCAACTGGCCGTTCGGCTCGGCCGCTTCGTTCATCGTGATGGCGCTGGTGCTGGCTGCGGTGATGCTGTACTTGCGAGTGAAGGACCGCAGTGCCGGCGGGGCGCCGCCGCTATGAAGACGGGCCTTCCGAAATGGCTCATCGCCGTGACCGGGGTGGTTTACTTCTTCCTGCATCTGCCCGTCCTGGTGCTGGTGGTGTTCTCGTTCAACGACTCCAAGTTCTCGGTGGATTGGCGCGGTTTTACGCTGCAGTGGTACCAGCGTCTGCTGGAGCGGCCGGACATCCTGCGGGGCCTCAAGGCCAGCCTCATCGTTGGCGGGGCAGCAACGATCATCTCGGCAGTGCTCGGGACCCTCCTGGCGCTGGCGCTGGGCCGGCAGCAGTTCCGTGGGCGGCGGGTATTGGAGGGGTTCCTGTACGTGCCCATCGTCACACCCGAGATCGTCACCGGCATCTCGTTGCTTCTCCTCTTCGTGTTGCTCAAGTTCCCGCTCGGGCTCGCCACGATCACGATCGCCCACGTGGCGTTCTGCATCTCCTTCGTCGTGATCGTGGTCTTGGCACGCATCCAGGGAATGGACGAGAACCTGGAGGAGGCCGCCATGATCCTGGGTGCTGACGAGATCACCACGTTCTGGAAGGTGACGGTTCCGCAGCTGTGGCCCGGCATCCTATCCGGGGCGCTGCTCGCCTTCACGATGTCGTTCGATGATTTCGTCATCACGTCGTTCGTCTCGGGGCCGGGGTCCTCCACTCTGCCGATCGTGGTATATGGCATGGTGCGAAAGAACGTGGAGCCCAGCATCAACGCGATCAGCACGATCATCCTGCTCGCGACGGCCA
Source organism: Gemmatimonadales bacterium (assembly GCA_035557715.1). Lineage (GTDB taxonomy): Bacteria > Gemmatimonadota > Gemmatimonadetes > Gemmatimonadales > GWC2-71-9 > CAVVWJ01. The sequence goes on along the minus strand of DATMDQ010000090.1, from coordinate 3,742 downwards.
TCCTGATCTATCTGGCCGACCGGCTGGCACGGGCGAAATAGGCGGGACAGGGGGACAGCGGGACAGGGCAAAGAGCCAAGGTTCCAAATAGTGGTTGATTGAACGGGGTGAGGATGTTCGAAAGCTGCCTTTGGTCTGATCAGGTAGAACTGTCCCGCCGTCCCGCTGTTCCGCTGCCTCCCTCCACCGACGTCGCCATCATCGGCGGCGGCTATACCGGCCTGGCGGCGGCCCGGACACTGGCACGGGCCGGTACCGACGTTACCCTCCTGGAGCGGCACCACCTCGGCTGGGGCGCCAGCAGCAGAAACGGCGGCTTCGTCCTTCAGGGGTACAAGCCTGAGATGGAAGAGCTCGCCCGCATGGTGGGTCCGGACCGCGCCCGGCGCATGTTCCAGCTCACCCTCGATGCGATGCGTCTACTGGAGGGTCTGATCACCGAGGAAGGGATCGCCTGCGACTTCACTCGCTCCGGTGCCCTTACCCTGGCCGCCAAGCCCGCCCACCTGCCAGGGCTGGAGCAGAGTGGCCGGTTTCTCCGCCAGGCGCTGGGGTACGAGACCGAGCTGCTCAGCCGGAAGGACATGGCCAAGGAGATCGGATCCACCCGGTACCATGGCGCACTACTCGACCCGGGTGGATGTTCCCTTCAGCCCGCCAAGTATGTTCAAGGCTTGGGGCTCGCAGCCCAGCGCGCGGGTGCGCGACTGATGGAGGGTACCGAGGTCACCAGGGTGAAAAAGGTACCCGGCGGCTTCGAGATCGGCACTGGACAGGGCGTGTTGCGAACGCGAGAGGTTCTGGCCGCCACCAACGGCTACACTCCTCGCGCGCTGGGACGGCTTCGCCGCCGGGTCATTCCCATTGGGAGCTACATCATCGCAACCCAGCCCCTCGGTGAGGACCTGGCCCGGCGATTGATTCCCAATGGGCGGGTGATGAGCGACACCAAGAACCTGCTTTACTATTTCCGGCTTTCGCCGGATGGCCGGATGGTGTTCGGGGGCCGGGCATCGTTCACGCCGGCCAGCCCGAAACGCAGTGCGAAGATTCTGGCGGCCGGTATGCGAGAGGTATTCCCCGAGCTGGCGGCCGCCTCCATCGAATACGCATGGTCCGGCAAGGTGGCCTATCCCATGGATCACCTGCCCCATGCCGGCCGGCTCGATGGCGTACACTACTCGATGGGCTATTGCGGGCACGGCGTGGCCTTGGCCACTTATCTGGGGACCCGGATGGGGGAAGTGCTCCTGGGCACCGGTGAGGTACCGGACCTCGGTGGCAAGAGATTCAAGGCGATTCCCTTTTTCACTGGCTTTCCCTGGTTCCTGCCCTTCGTAGGTGGCTACTACCGAACCCGCGACTGGCTGACCTGAGCTCGACGTACTACGACGACTCCAACCGAGGAGGCAGTCCTGTGAGCAAGCGTACGGAAGTGGAACGCCTGGTAGAGCAGCTCGAGCGTGGCGGAGTATCGCGGCGGGAGTTCATGTCTCGTGCCCTGGCTTTGGGCTTGAGCATGAGCTCGGTGGGGCTGCTGCTGAGTGCCTGCAAGGGCAAGGAGAGTGGGGCCGGCGCTGCCGGTGACAGCACCGCGGCCGACGCCGCGATGGCCGACCTGGGTCCTATGGAGAAGGAGCTGCACCTCTACAACTGGTCGGACTATATCGCCGAGGACACGGTTCCGAACTTCGAGAAGGAGTTCGGGGTCAAGGTGACGTACGATACGTACGAGAGCAATGAGGAGATGGTGGCCAAGCTTCAGGCCGGGGCCAGCGGCTATGACATCGTGGTTCCCAGCGGCTACATCATTCCGGTCCTGGTAGCGACCGACCTGATCACCCCGTTGAACAAGAAGTACGTCACCAACATCGGTAACATCTCGCCGATCTTCCGGAACCTTCCCTCCGACCCGGGTGACAAATACACCGTGCCCTGGCAGTGGGGGACGACAGGCATCGCGTACCGGACCGACAAGATCAAGACGCCCGTGGACAGCTGGGATGTCTTCCACGATAAGAAGTTTGCCAAGAAGCTGACCATGATGGACGACGGCCGTGAGGTAATTGGCGCCGAGCTCCGCCACCGGGGACACTCGCTCAACTCCACCGATTCCAAGGAACTGGCCCAGGCCAAGGCTGACTGCATTGACGCGAAGAAGAATCTCAAGGCTTACATCTCAGCGCCGGTGAAGGCCCAGCTCATCTCGGGGGACGTCTGGATCTCCCAGCTCTGGAACGGCGACACCACCCAGGCCAAGGCGGAACAACCCAATCTGGGCTACGTCATCCCCAAGGAAGGCTGCACCATCTGGGGCGACTCCATGGTTATCCCCAAGAGTGCACCCAACAAGCGGGCGGCCCACGAGTGGATCAACTACATCATGCGTCCCGAGGTCGGCGCCGCGCTGTCTGAGGCCACTGGGTACGGGACCCCGAACGCGGCCGCGGCCAAGGTGATGAAGAACCCGGTGCCCTATCCCACAGATGACGAGCTCAAGCGGCTGGAATATCAGGTCGATCTGGGCAAGGACACCGCGACCTGGGACCAGATCTGGACTGAGATCAAGTCGGCTTAATAGCACAAGATTGCTGCAGGGCAGCGGAGCAGACTTCCCCGCTGCCCCGCTGCCCCGCTTTCCCGCTACAAAAGGAGCGCCGATTAATTGCGGTTACCGAATGATCAGGTCTTGCAGCACACCCAGCGGTACCTCGACCTCATCGGGGGCCGCGAGATGTCGACGGCAGAAAAGCAGGCCTTCATTACCGAGACCGTCGAGAGCTATGAGAAGTACTACAACCGAGGCTTTATCGGGTACCGGAAGTCGGTCACCCAGGCGGGGCAATTCGCAGCCCTCGAATGGTCGGGCCAGGGTTCACTGTTATACGACCTGCTCGGTCGAGAGTACATCGATTGCCTCGGCGGTTACGGGATCTTCAGCGCGGGGGTGAACCACCCGAAGATCGTCAAGGCAGTCACCGATCAGATGCAGCGCATGGCGCTCAATAGTCAGGAGCTGCTGGAGCCCTGGCGGGCCGCCCTGTCCCGGGTTCTGGCCGAGGTTACTCCCGGGGATTTGCAGAACTCCTTCTTCATCAACAACGGCACCGATGCCATCGAAGGGGCGATCAAGCTCACCCGGCTCTATACCAAGCGGAACACTTTCATCTCGACCATCGGCGGGTTTCACGGCAAGTCCATGGGCTCGCTCTCGCTGATGGGAAAGGCATCGTTCCGTGAGCCGTTCCAGTTCGGCCTTCAGGACGTGCGCTTCGTGCCCTACGGCGACGCCGATGCCCTGCAGTACGAATTTGAGCGGTGCGAGGCGGTCGGGGTGCACATCGCGGGGCTGGTGCTGGAGCCGGTGCAGGGAGAAGCCGGAGGCGTTGTGCCTCCAGCCGAATACTTTCCCCGAGCTCGCGAGTTGTGCACTCAGTACGGGGCACTGCTCATCGCCGACGAGATCCAGACCGGAATGGGACGCACCGGGAAGCTCTGGGGTGTGGACCACTGGAACGTGGTCCCCGATATCATGTGCGTCGGGAAGTCGATCGGTGGCGGGGTCATGCCGCTCTCGGCGTTCATCTCGAGCGAGAAGATTTGGGAGGTGATGATTCCCAACCCGATCATCCATTCCACCACCTTCGGAGGGAACCCGCTGGCCTGCGCGGCCGGCCTGGCCGCAATCCAGGTGACTCTGGAGGAGGATCTACCGGGCCAGGCGGCGACTAAGGGTGAGTTT
>DATMDQ010000089.1:0-11600 GCA_035557715.1 Gemmatimonadales bacterium | reverse complement strand
AGCTTGTCCACCCGGTCGGGCCAACGGGCGGCGAAGCGGGTGATCTCCGCCCCCGCAATGGAGTGAGCCACCAGAGACGCTTTGCGGATTCCAAGGCTGTCCAGCACAGTCCGGATGTCCGCGGTCAAGGGATCGAGGCTGTATGTCGTAGTATCGGCAGCGCGCGACGAGGCGCCGTGCCCGCGCCGAGTGATACCGATGGCGCGGAAGCTGTCCGCCAGCTGTGGGCCTAGATCGTCGTAGATATGGGCTGTGCCTCCCAAGCCGGCGAGCAATACCACCGCGCGGCCGGTGCCGCCCCAATCCAGCACCTCGAGGTGCACTGGCCTGGCAGGGTTATCGAGTGCGCGCCCGGACACGGGAACGTAGAGCACCCGGTGTGGAGAGCGGTCGGTCCATCGCGCCCACTCTCCATCTGTGCGCCGCCAGGCCGCAAGCATGTGGGGTGTGATTTCGCCGCGAGGGAGGGTAGGGAGCGGTGGGCGTGCGGCGGAGGTCTCGGGTGCGGTGCTCGGTGACGGGGCTCGACGGCTGCTTCCGCACGCGAGGCCTCCGAAGATTGCCATCAGGCCTACCACTGCTTGGGCAGGACGTCGGAGAGCCATATGGCCAATATGGGGTTTCGATCCTCAGCGCGCGACCCCGAGCCGTTGGACTGTAAGAGTCAAGGAAATGGGCCACCCGCCGGCCAGCGGTGACAGCGCTGAGTTCACGATTTAGGGTCAAGGAGAATTCAAGTGGTGGCGGGGGCTTCTTTTGGGCCGTTCCGGGCAGTTAGTTTGGTGGCTGATCGAGCCCCCTTACGCAGCGATGAGACCGATGGACGACTCTCTCTACTTTACCGAGCAACACCACCAGGTCCGGGAGATGGTGCGCGATTTCTCCCAGAGCCACATCGCACCGGTAGCCCGGGAGCTCGATCGCACCTCTACGTTTCCCTGGGATAACATCAAGGCCATGGGGGAGCTGGGTCTCCTGGGCGTGCCCTGGAGTGAGGAGCTGGGTGGTGCCGGCATGGACCAGCTCTCCTATTACATCACCATCCACGAGATGGCCAAGGTCGATGCCAGTCACGCGCTCACCATCAGCGCGCATACCAACCTCGGCACCTCCCCCATCATGGAGTTCGGCAACGATGTGCAGAAACGCCGCTACGTGCCGCTGCTGGCTTCCGGGCGGGTGCTCGGCGGATTCGGGCTGACCGAACCCGGCGCCGGCAGCGATGCGGGAGGCACCGCCACCACCGCCGTAGACAAGGGCGACCACTACCTGATCAACGGCTCCAAGATCTTCATTACCCATGCCGGGGTAGGCGAGGTTTTCGTTATCACCGCGCGCACCGAGCCGGGGAAGAGCAACAAGGGGATCACCAGCTTCATCGTCGCCAAGGATACCGTTGACCTTGAGCAGTGCCGCAAGCTGGGCGCCGGCCACGCGCCCGACTTGCCCAAGACGAAGGGAGTGCGCGCCGGGAAGAAGGAAGACAAGATGGGCTGGCGCGCCAGCGACACCCGCGAGCTGATCTTCGAGGACGCGGTGGTGCCGAAGGAGAACGTGCTGGGGAAGGTCGGCTACGGCTTCATCAACTTCCTCAAGACCCTCGATGGGGGGCGCATCGGGATCGCCGCGCTGTCGCTGGGAATCGCCGAAGGAGCCTACGAGGAGGCCTTACGCTACGCCGGTGTCAGAAAGCAGTTCGGCCGGCCGATCGGAAGCTTCCAGGGCGTGAGCTTCCAGCTGGCCGATATGGCGATGGAGATCGAGGCGGGCACTCACCTCCTCTACCACGCGGCCTGGCTCAAGCAGAACGGGCGGCCGTTCAAGAAGGAGGCCGCCATGGCCAAGCTGTTCTGCTCGGAGCTGGCCATGCGGGCCACCACCAAGGCGGTCCAGATCTTCGGCGGCTACGGCTACACCACCGACTACCCGGTGGAGCGGATGATGCGGGACGCCAAGGTCTGCGAGATCGGCGAGGGCACCAGCGAGATCCAGCGGATCGTGATCGCGAGGCATATTCTGGGGGAGACGGTTGATTAAGTCGTCTAGGGTCAAGGGTCTAGAGTCTAGGAACCTGGTTGGCATAGCACAAGACCCTAGACCCTCGACCCTAGACTCTCGACCCTCGACCCTCGACCCCCACCATCATTGCTCTAAGATCGCCCGCTACATATAATTAGCCCCAGCAGCGACGCGCTCTTCGCGGCATGCTCCTCTCTCGGCGTGGGCAGGCCAGGCGGAGAGCGCGTTTTCTTTAGGGGCGAGTGAATCATCGGAGCCCGCGCTCTGGTGATCTCCACGAGGTCATACTTGAAGCGCGAGATCCTGATCAACGGAAGCCAGCGGGAAACCCGTGTGGCGATCCTGGAAGACGATAGACTGGTTGAGCTGTTGGTGGACCGTCCCGACCATCGCCGCACGGTGGGCGACATTTACCTGGGCCGGGTAGAGGCGGTGCTCCCCGGCATCCAGGCCGCCTTCGTGGACATCGGCCAGGAGAAGAGCGCATTTCTGCACGCGTCCGACCTCCTCGAGCCCGACGAGGATGAGGAGCCGGAAGAAGAAGAAGCCTCCCCCGAAGAAGAAGGCAGCGTTGATCCGCCTGAGGCCGGCACCGAGCCTGCGGTCGAGGCAGCCGCGCCGGAGCGGAAGGGCGGCTGGCGCAGCCGGGATCGCCGCCGGGGCCGCCGCGGGAACGGTGGCGCGGCCAGCGAGAAGCCCGCAGCAGAAGTTCGGCAGCGCGAGATCTCTCCCCGCCGCGCGCTTCCCAACATCCAGGACATCCTGAAGAAGGGTCAGAGTCTGCCGGTCCAGGTCACCAAGGAGCCGATCGGCTCCAAGGGCTGCCGGGTTACCGCCCAGATCTCCCTGCCAGGCCGGTTCCTGGTCTACATGCCTTATGCCTCGAAGGTCGGGGTGAGCCGGAAGATCGAGAGCCGCGAGCAGCGATCGAAGTTGAGGGAGATGGTCACCAAGCTGCTCCCCAACGATTCGGGCGGCGTGATTGTGCGCACGGTGGCCGAAGGGGTCACCGAGGATCACTTCCGCCGCGAGATCGACTCCCTCCTGGCCCTGTGGAAGAAGATCAACCGGAAGAAGAGCTTCGTGCGCCGGGCACCCGCTCTGCTCCAGCGGGAGACCAGCCTGACCCGGGGGATCATCCGGGACCTGTTCAGCGCCAAGGTCGACGCCCTGCACGTGGACATGAAAGAGCTCTACAACGAGATCGAGCAATACCTCCAGCAGATCGATCCCGACCTGATGACCCGGGTCCATCTCTACACCGAGCCCACCCCGCTGTTCGACAAGTTCGACATCGAGTCTGAGATCCGCGATCTCTTCAAGCCCCGGGTCGAGCTCCCGACGGGTGGGTCACTCGTGATCCAGCCGACTGAAGCGCTGATCAGCATCGACGTGAATACGGGGCGGTACACCGGAAAGAAGGATCCCGAGAAGACGATCCTGCGGACCAATATCGAGGCCGCCAAGGAGATCGCGCGGCAGATCCGGCTGCGCGACATCGGCGGCATCATCGTGTGCGACTTCATCGACATGGAGACCCGGTCCAATCGGGACAAGGTCCTCCAGGAGCTCCGGACCCACCTGGGCCGCGACCGCGCCCGGACCAAGGCGCTGGCCGTCTCCGAGCTCGGCTTGGTGGAGATGACCCGACAGCGGGTGCGCCCCTCCCTCTGGCATTCGATGACCACCGACTGCCCCACCTGCGCCGCCAGTGGTCGCGTGTTCACGCCGGAGGTGGTGGCCCGGCGGCTGGAGCGGGCCCTCAAGCGGGCAGGTCACGAGCGGCGTGAACGTCAGCTCACGGTCCGGCTCCATCCCGAAGTGGCGCTCTATCTGCTGGAGGAGGAGCCCCGGCTGCTCCAGACGCTGACCAAGCTGACCGGGATAGACATCGAGCTCCGCGACGACCCGATGATGCGGCTGGACGAGTTCCGGCTGATGAGCCGGCCGGCGGGGCGGGATGTGACTGATCTTTACGCTGTCGCGTAAATAGGCGGGGAAGCGGCCTTTCTACTACTCCTGGTCGTAGCGGAGAGTGAATGGCGGTCGGTCGCCGCACTTCTCTTTGCAGGTGCTGTGTGCCTCCAGAAAATCCTGGAGGTCCGGGCTGGGCGCACGCCAAGCCGACCGACCGAAGGTTGCTAGTTTGAAGCTCTCGGTACACCCGGTACAAACCACATGGGCTGTCATAGTGCCTTATTCTACGTGGCCGGTAGCCAGATGGGGACTGCCCCCTTGTCACAACCCCCATGCCTGCCTAAGTTTACCGGCTATTGTTTGACCACCTTTTAGTCGATCGGTTCTTTCATGTACGTCATTTTCAGGGCGCTGGGCAAGCAGTTCAAGGCCGAGAAGGGTCAGACTATCAGGCTTCCGCTCATGAGCGCGGAGCCGGGCTCGAAGGTCACCTTCGATGAGGTGCTCCTGTCCTCTGATGGTGAGACCATCAAGGCCGGCGCGCCGCTGGTCAAAGGCGCCAAGGTCATGGCCGAGGTGGTCGGCGATGGCAAGGAGAAGAAGATCTACGTCTTCAAATTCAAGCGGCGGAAGAACTACCGCCGGAAGACCGGACATCGGCAGAAGTTCACCGAAGTCCGCATAACCGACGTCAAGCTGGGTTAGAGACATGGCACATAAAAAGGGCGTAGGCTCCAGCCGCAACGGCCGGACGAGCAATCCTCAGTACCTCGGCGTGAAGCGCTATGGCGGGGAACAGGTCGTCGCCGGCAACATCATCGTGCGCCAGCGCGGTACCAAGTTCCACGCCGGGAGAAATGTCCGCCGGGCCAACGATGACACCCTCTTTGCTCTCGTGGACGGGGTGGTCAAGTTCGAGTTCAAAGATAAGAACCGGCAGAAGGTGTCGGTCTACCCGGCCGAGGCAGCGGCCTCTTCGTAAGCTGGGAGCCAGGGGCTGGGAGCTGGGGACGCGGATGCTACTCTGCGTCCCCTTTTGTTTAGGTTATAGGAGGTTGGTTAGCGCGTCCCCCGATGTCATTCCGAGCGAAGCGAGGAATCGGGTGGGTTTGCGTCGGCATGACGTCTCTCAACTGTAAACTCTCAATCGGTATCCCAATGGACGTGTCACTCGGGCCGATCCCTCGCTACGCTCGGGATGACTCGCATGAACCAATAGCCTTGACAGGAGATTCTCAATGACCAAGTCCACCCTATTCGACCGGCTCAACCACGAGCTGGAAGCATTCGGCAAGAAGGCTCAGGGTGCCCTCGAGGAGGGGAAGCTGCAGATCGAGCTGCTCCGGTTCCGGCGCCGACTGGACGCCACTGCGCGGGATCTCGGTCTGCTGGTGCATCGGCGGGAGCGGGGCGGGGAGACCGACTCGCGTCGCTTCGATGCGCTGATGCTGCGGCTCGATGATTTGCAGGCCGATGTGACGCGATTGGAGAAACAGATCGCCGAGTCACGGCGGGGAAGCGGCTCCAGTGGGCCGAGACCGCCGGTGGCGGAAGTGCCGGCCGAGACCAGCGGGACCACGGGAGCGGTCTAGCGGCTCAGGCGCGCGACGCCTGGTCCAGGCGGGGCGCAATGGCCACCCGGATCCGGTCGGGGTAGTTACCGCAGAGACCGTCCACGCCGAGCCGCACCATGCGGTCGAGGTCACCGATCTCGTTGACCGTCCAGGCGATCAGAGCGCAACCCGCCTCGTGAACCTGGGTGACGAGCTCCTGGTCCACCTGCTGCCAGTCCTGCCACAGGGTGGATGCGCCCACGGAGCGCATGACTGCCACCGAGTCCCGCAGATAGGCGGAGAGCAGGATGCCCCGGCGGAGTCTTGGCTCCCTCTCCCCCAGCCGGTGCACGATCCGATGATCGAAGCTGTGGACCGCGTAGCGCTGCGGGGCCGGGCCCTTCTCCAGGACGGCGAGCAGCATGTGGTCATAGTCAGCTGCGAGGCTCTTCACCTCCACCCATACGTCCCGGTCCCCGACCAGCTCCAGGATCTCGGCGAGCATTGGCACCGTCTCGCCGTTGGGGATGCGGAGCTGGCGGGCTTCGGCGAGCGTCAGCTGGGCAATAGGACCCATCCCGGGAATCTCCGGGTCGTGGTGAACCACGATCCCGCCGTCTCGAGTCGAGTGAATATCCAGCTCTACGCCGTCGGCATCGAGCATGACCGCCCGGCGGAAGGCAGCCCGGGAGTTCTCGTATTCGTATCCGGAAGCGCCCCGATGGGCGATAACACTTGGGCGTCGCATCGCCTAAGATAGTCCCCCCTCCGGGGACGGCCAAGTTAACAACACAGTGCCATCAACGTCTCACAATTTGGATGAGCGCCTCCACGATGCCGGGCTTGATCAGACCCGACTCTACTACAGACCCGGCCCTGGTTGCCGCTTACCGCAACGGGGACGAGCGTGCCGCGGCCGAATTGGTCGCGCGCCACGCGGCGGCGCTGGGACGGTTCCTCTACAGTCTTGGGGCCGACCGCGATGAACTGGAGGACCTGGTGCAGGAGACGCTGTTTCGCGCCTTCCGCCGGGTGGAGAGCTGGAGAGGTGGGGCATCATTCAGGAGCTGGTTGTTGACTATCGGCAGCAACATTCTGCGTGACGAGGTTCGAAAGCGGAAGGGTCAGCTGGTGTCGATTGACGGCCGCGACATCCCCGATCGAGCCGATCCCGCGGCGGATTTCGCCGCCGGCGAGGCGGAAGACCGGGTGAGGCAAGGGTTGGCGAGCCTGCCCCGGCTACAGCGGGAGGTGTTCCTTCTGCGGGCGCAGGAAGGCAGCGATTACGGCGACATCGCCGCTGCCCTGGGTACCACACCTGGTGCGGCCCGGGTCCACTACCACCACGCCGTGAAGCGGCTGAAGGAGTTGGTTCGATGAGCGACTGTGAGTGGCTCTCCGATCGAATGCCGATCGTGGCCCTGGGCAAGGCGGCGTGGACTCCGGACGAGATCCGTCACCTGAACGAATGCGGATCCTGCCAGCGTGAATGGGAGCTGGTGCAGGTAGCGAGCCGGTTGGGAGACGAGGCCAGCCGCTCTCTCCAGCCCATCACCATCGCCACTGCCGTGGTCCGGCGCCTGGAACGCGAGCGGGACGGGCGGCTTCGACGCCGGGCATGGGGTTTCGCCGGCCTGGCCGCTGCCGCCGCGGTGGCAGGCGCACTGTGGACCGGGGGCCTGGAGAATGGTCCATCGCAGACGCCCCCGCAGGGCACTGAAGTGGCGGGACGGCTCTCGATCCCGCTTCCGGAGCTGGAAAGTCTGGATCCAGCCGAGCTGGACTCGGTGCTGCAGACGATGGACGAGCCGGCCGTCAATGGTTCTACCGACGACCCGGCTTTGGATGACCTGAGTATCGATGAACTTGAGCGTGTCCTTGATTCCTGGAGGGTTGATGCGTAGCGCATATTTGTGGTCTCTCATGCTGGTGTTGATGCCGTTCGGTGTGGCCGGCGCACAGCGCGCTGACACCAGCTCCGCTCGGAGAGATTCCCTGCGGCACCGGATTGAAGAGCGGTTTGCCGCCAGGGCGCAGCAGGACCTGGGGCTGACCACCGAGCAGACCACCAAGCTCCGGGCAACCAGCCAGCAGTTCGGCAGCCGGCGGGCCGAGCTACGTACCCGAGGAAAGCAGCTTCGCGAGGCGCTGAGGGCGCAGCTTCAGCCTGGTGTGGCGGCCAATCAGGACAGCGTCGCCAAGCTGACCAATGCCATGATCGAGCTCAAGACCGCCGAGGTGCAGATCTCGCGCGACGAGATCAAGGAGCAGTCGAAGTATCTCAATCCAACTCAGCGGGCTCGGCTCTATGTCATGCGAGAGCGCTTTGCCCGTCGAGTGAAAGAGATGCATGGGGACTGGGGAGAGAAGGGGTTCCGGCGCGAGGCACGAGAGCACCGGGGCGAGCATGGGCACCGGAAGGGCGGAGATCGTTCACGCGGGCCGGTGAATATGCCGCTGGACAGCAGCGACCGCAGCTAAGCAAGAGTCAACGGTGAACGGTGAACGGGGTTCGATCTCCTGTTCACCGTTTACCGTTTACATCTTTCCCCTCCCCCCTCCCTCATCGACAGACTAGATTTCAGGGACTTCCCCTACAGGATATTGCGATGCGCCGCTGGACGTCACTGACGCTCGCGTTGCTCTCCCTGCCGTGGCTTGCCGCTGCGGCTCAGGCTCCCACGGTCTACCGCATTCCCGTCACCGGGGTGGTCGAGAACGGCCTGGCGCCGTACGTCGCCCGGAGCCTCCGGGAGGCGGAATCCCAGGGGGCGGTGGCGGCGTTCCTGGACATCGACACGCCGGGCGGCAGAATCGACGCCGCCGAGCGCATCGCCGATGCGGTACGCAGCGCCCGCATTCCGGTCTACGCCTTCGTGAACCCGAGGGCGTACAGCGCCGGGGCCCTCATAGCGATTTCCACCAACGGCATCTACATGCGGCCCGGCGCGGTGATCGGCGCGGCGACACCGGTTGACGGGCAGGGCACCAAGGCATCCGAAAAGATGGTGTCGGCCATGAGAGCCGAGTTCCGGGCCATGGCCGAGCAGCGCGGTCTCGATCCAAAGCTCGCCGAGGCGATGGTGGACGAGAACGTCGAGATCCCGAATGTGGTCAAGAAGGGCCAGCTGTTGACCTTGAGCACTGGCGAAGCGGTGCGACTCCGCTTTGCCAAAGGCTCGGTGGCCGACGAGCCCGCGCTGCTCGCCGCCATCGGCCAGCCCAACGCCCGGGTCGTCACCACGGAGCCTAATTGGGCCGAAGGGCTGGTTCGTTTCCTGACCAATCCGCTGGTGGCGCCACTCCTCCTGTCGCTCGGCATGCTCGGCCTGGTGTTCGAGATCAAGACCGGTGCGTTTGGTCTCGGCGGCGTTCTCAGCCTCATTTCCCTGGGGCTGTTCTTCGGCTCCAGCCTGATCCTTGGACTCGCGGGTTGGGAAGAAGTGCTTCTTCTGGGCCTGGGCGTGATTGCGCTCGCGGTCGAAGTCTTCGTGCTACCGGGGTTTGGCGTGGCCGGAGTGCTGGGCGCGCTCGCCATCGTCGCCTCGATGGTCCTCGCAATGATGGGCGCGCGTCCCACCAGTGGCGACGCGGCGCAGGCCCTCGCGGTGCTGGGCGCCAGCTTGTTCATCACCCTGGCGGTGATTTACGCCTGGCTCCGCCACCTGCCCAACAGTGGACGCTTCAGCGGCCTGCTGCTTCAAGGATCGGTACACAAATCCCAGGGCTTCGTCTCCGCCCCGAATCGGGGCGACCTCATCGGGCGCGACGGCGTGGCCGTTACCGACCTTCGTCCCTCAGGTACGGCCAAAGTCGGCGAGGAACGAATCGATGTGGTCACGGAGGGCGAGTACGTGCCCCAGGGCAGCCGGGTGCAGGTGGTGCAGAGCGATGGGTACCGGCATGTGGTGAGGGCAGTCGGGAGCTAGGAGCTGGGAGCTTCTGTTTTAGTGCCCTTCCCGACTCCCAGCTCCCAGCCACTAATGCATCTCTTACTTGAGGAATACACCCCCGTGGACCAATCCACACTGAGTCTGGGCGTCGTGTTTGCGCTCATCTTCATCGGCTTCATCCTGCTCATCATCTTCTTCCGCTTCATCCCGGTCGGACTATGGATAACGGCCTGGGCTTCCGGCGTGCCGGTGTCGTTTCTCACGCTGTTCGGCATGCGGTTCCGGAAGGTGAACCCGTCCAACATCGTGAATCCGCTCATCAATGCCTCGAAGGCCGGCCTGAGCCTCGAGATCAATGAGCTGGAAGCGCACTATCTCTCCGGCGGCAACGTCCAGCGGGTGGTGAGCGCCTTGATCTCGGCCGACAAGGCCGGCATTCCCCTCACGTTCAAGCAGGCCACCGCGATCGACCTGGCCGGCCGGGACGTGTTCGAGGCGGTGCAGGTCAGCGTCAACCCGAAGGTGATCACCACGCCGAAGGTCGCCGCGATGGCCAAGGACGGCATCCAGCTGCTGGCGCTCGCACGGGTCACGGTTCGGGCCAATATCAACCGCCTGGTTGGCGGCGCCGGCGAGGAGACCATCCTGGCCCGGGTCGGGGAGGGAATCGTGAGCACCATCGGCTCGGCGTCCTCGCACAAGGCGGTGCTGGAGAACCCGGATCTTATTTCCAAGACGGTGCTGGCCAAGGGACTCGACGCGGGAACCGCGTTCGAGATCCTGTCCATCGATATCGCCGATGTGGACGTGGGCAAGAACATCGGCGCCGAGCTTCAGACCGACCAGGCCGAAGCCGACAAGCGCATCGCGCAGGCCAAGGCGGAGGAACGCCGGGCACTGGCTGTCGCGATGGAGCAGGAGTTCAAGGCCGAAGCCCAGAACCAGCGGTCGAAGGTGATCGCGGCCGAGGCCCAGATCCCGCTGGCTATGGCGGAGGCGTTTCGCAACGGGAATCTCGGCGTCATGGACTATCAGCGATATCGGAACATCCAGTCCGACACCGCCATGCGGCAGTCGATCGCCGGCCAGGGCGACGCTAACACCGCGCAGGGATCCTGAGCCGTGGACTTCGACGCTGTCATCGTTCTCGGCGCGCTCTGGTTTCTCATCAACCTGCTGACGGGCCTCAAGCGGAAGAGCCAGCAAAACCGGCCTGAGGAGAGAACTCCGGTCGAGCCGACGCCCTCCTACCAGCCCGATGGCACTCAGCGGGAAGGCTCCCGACTGGAGCAGGTGCTCCGGGAGTTCGAGCGGGCGCTCGACCAGGGAGGGACGACCGGTAGAAGGCCGAGCTTGCCTCTGCCGGACGACGAGGATGTCGAAGAGCGCGAGTCTCTGGAGAGCGAGCCGGAGGTGGTGAGCCTGGAGCAGGTCGTCCGCCGCGCTCCGAGAAAGGAGTTCACCCAGGACGCCGACGCCGAGCAGCTGGTGGCGCGGCGGATCACCGCGGCGTCGGTGCGGGACGCCGCGAGAACCAAGGTGGATCATGCCCAGTTCGACAACCAGATCCGGAAGGAGCCGGCCGAGCACACCGCCACGCGCACGTACACGGCCGAGGAGCTCCGGCGGGCTGTGGTATGGCGGGAGATCCTGGGGCCGCCGGTCAGTGAGAGGTGAGAAACCTCTCCTCGTATGCGGCCATCGCCTTCATGATCGCCGTGCGCGCGGCCGCGGCGCCCTCGAATCCGCGGGTCTCCGTGTGGGTCCCCTCCAGATCCTTATACACCCGAAAGAAGTGCTCGATCTCCTTCAGGTAGTGCGGGGGGATGTCCGCCAGCTCATTCAATCCGTCGGAGTAGGGATCGCTCAGCGGAACGGCCAGGACCTTCTCGTCGGCTACCCCTGAATCCACCAGGTGAAAGAGGCCGATCGGCCGGGTGTCCACCAGGCAGCCGGTGAAGACGGGGATCTTCATCAATACAAGGACATCGAGCGGATCGCCGTCCTCTCCCAGGGTCCGGGGCAGGAAGCCATAGTCCCCAGGATAGTGCACCGCGCTGTGAAGGACCCGGTCCAGTCGGAACACGCCGAGCCTCTTGTCCAGCTCGTACTTGTTGCGCTCGTTGGTCGGGATTTCGACCACCGCCGTGACCTCCACCGGTGGATTCGGGCCGGTGGGAATGTCATGCCAGGGATGGAGGCCACGGGGCGGAACGAT
>DATMDQ010000088.1:0-2703 GCA_035557715.1 Gemmatimonadales bacterium | reverse complement strand
GCCGCCTCCACCAGCTCCCGGACACTGTGCGCCCGACCGGTCCCGATCACGTAGTCCTGCGGGGTGGGTTGCTGGAGCATGCGCCACATCGCGTCCACGTAATCGCCGGCAAAGCCCCAGTCGCGCCGGGCGTCGAGATTGCCCAGCCGAAGCTCCTTCGCCCGGCCCAGCTTGATCCGGGCCACCGCGTCGGTCACCTTGCGGGTGACGAACTCGATGCCCCGCCGGGGCGACTCGTGATTGAAGAGGATGCCGCTCACCGCATAGAGGTCGTACGACTCCCGATAGTTCACCGTGATCCAATGGCCGTACACCTTGGCCACTCCGTAAGGTGACCGGGGATAGAACGAGGTAGTTTCCCGTTGAGGGGTCTCGGTGACCCGGCCAAACATCTCCGAGGAGCTCGCCTGGTAGAACCTGGCGGTCGGATGAACCAGCCTGACCGCCTCCAGGATCCGGGTGACGCCCAGTGCGGTGAACTCTCCGGTAAGGACCGGCTGGGTCCAGGAGGTCGGCACATAGGACTGCGCGGCGAGGTTGTAGACCTCGTCCGGCTGGGTGTCCTGCAATACCACGGTGAGGGAGTGCTGGTCGAGCAGATCCGCGGCCACCACCTCGATGCGGTCGAGCAGATGCTCGATCCGCTCGTAGCTGTGGTGACTGGTGCGGCGGACGACGCCGACCACTTCGTAGCCCTTGGACAGCAGGAGCTCCGCGAGGTAGGACCCATCCTGCCCGGTGACTCCGGTGATCAGCGCTTTAGGCACGTTGGGTGGGGTAATGAGGTTGTGTCATAGGCGCAGCCTCGCTAGGTTTGTGGGCTTACCGCGTTTACGAACACGAGCTAGGGGTAGAGCTTATGGCACGGGTATGCGCTGTCTGCGCAAAGGGGCCGGTCACCGGCAATAACGTCAGCCACGCGAACAACCGCAGCAAGCGGCGCTGGTACCCCAACCTGCAGACCGTGCGGGTGCTGGTCGAGGGCGCACCGAAGCGGATTCGGGTCTGCACGCAGTGCCTGAAGAGTAACCGGATCAAGAAAGCCAGTTGATTCGCCTGAAAAAGGGGACCCGAAGGTCCCCTTTGTTGTATCCTCTATCGGCCCGCACCGCCGTGCGGACCCACCTGGCCTACTCGGCAAGAAGCTCGATCCGCGCGACATCGGCGCCATCGCCCACCCGGTGCCCCATCTTGAGAATGCGGGTGTATCCACCGGGACGGGCCGCGAAGCGGGGGCCAATCTCGGAGAAGAGCCGACCAAGAATCTCTCGATCCTTGATCCGGCGGCCCACCAGGCGGCGGGAGTGCAGATCGCCGCGCCGAGCCATGGTGATGAGCTTCTCGGCAAACGGCCGCAGCTCCTTGGCCTTGGCCTCGGTGGTGATCACCCGGCCGTGAGCAAAGAGGCTGGTGGCCATGTTGTTCAGCATCGCCCGCTTGTGCGTCGAAGTGCGGGAGAGCTGGCGGCCTTTGGCGCGGTGCCGCATTAGAGCGCCTCTCCTGCCCCGGTCGAGGGCTGCACCACCGGCGCAACGCCCGGCCGAACAATCCGCAGCTCCAAGTCGATCTCCTCGAAGCCCATCCCGAAGTTGAGGCCTTCCCGCTGCAGCAGCTCAGCGATCTCACTCAGCGCCTTTTCGCCCACGTTCTTCACCTTGAGCAGGTCGTCCTCGGAGAACTCCACCAGATCCTTGAGGGTCCGGATGTTCGAGTTCTTGAGCGAGTTGAGCGAGCGGACCGACAAGCCGAAGTCGTCGATCGGACGGCTCAGGCGCTGGCGCAGGTTGCTGCCGCCCCCACCCGGCCCGGCCGCTCCCGCATCGCGCATGGTGGGCACCTTGCCGAAATCCACGAAGTACTGGAAGTGCACCTGGGCCAGGGCCGCGGCGTAGGCGATGGCGTCTTCCGGCGTGATGGTGCCGTTGGTCTCGACCGCGACGGTGAGCCGGTCATAATCGGTCCGCTGTCCCACACGGGTTTCGGCCACTGTAAAGTTTGCCCGGCGCACCGGATTGTAGATGGCGTCGATCCGGACCAAATCGATCGGCAGTGACCGGTCGGCCGGGTGCATCTCGGCTTCCACGTAGCCACGGCCCTTGTTGACGTAGAGCTCCATGCTCACATCGCGGTCGTCCTGCAGGGTGAACAGCAGGTGATCGGGATTCTTGACCGACACCGAGCCGTGCTCCTGGATGTCGCGGGCGTAGACCGGGCCCGCGCCCTCGCGGCGGATGTGCAGCACCGCATCGTCGACGTCCTCGGCCAGCACCAGGGTCAGCGCCTTGAGACGCTGCACGATCTGATGGACGTCTTCGAGGACACCTTGCACGGTCTGGTGCTCGTGCACTACCCCGTCCAGGCGGAACCCCCACACCGCGCTCCCCCGGAGCGAAGACAGCAGGAGGCGGCGCAGGGAGTTGCCCAGCGTGTAGCCGAACCCCCGCTCCAGCGGCTGGAGGCGGAACTCGGCGGCATTCGGATTGTCGTCACGCTTCGTCATCTCGACGAGATGCGGACGAACCAGGCCTGTCAGGTCAATGGTCATGGTCACTTCGAGTAGAGCTCGACAATGAGCTGTTCTTGTGCGTTGATCGGGATCATTTCCCGGGTGGGCCGCTCCAGCAGCCGGCCCGCCGCCTTCTCGGTATCGATGGAGAGCCAGGACACCGGCTGGCCCCGCGCGGCGCTTTCCTGTGCCAGCTT
>DATMDQ010000087.1:0-4905 GCA_035557715.1 Gemmatimonadales bacterium | reverse complement strand
GTCCCCAGCCCATGGGCGAAGTTCTCGAACAGCGCGGCGCCGATGATCAGCGGCTTCGACGTGGGAAGGGTGGCGGCGGCCGCGTAGCCGAGACTCGATAACGCCTGGAGTATCCCGAGAGTCCAGAGTCCCCGAAAAATCCCCATCCGGGTGGTGAGCAAGCCGCCGAGCACCGCGCCGGACACCGTCGCGATGATGCGGCCGGGGGTGAGGATGGCGCCAATTTCTTCGAGCGAGAAGCCCCGATCGACCCAGAACGGCCGCGTCATGGGCTCCATGGCGTAGATGTCGATCTTGAACAGTAGCGCAAAGAGGGCCACAGCCCAGATGTTCGGCCGGGAGAGCAGCTCGCGGAGCGGCTCCCAGATGGACATGGCCGTCGCGACCGCGCGCCTGGGCTCCGGGATGAAGAGCGCCGCCGCAGTAAGCGCACCCATCAGTGTAGCGCCGGTGATAAATGAGGCCGGCCATCCCTGCCGGCCCGCAAGCCAGATGAGCAGGCCACCCGCCGTGAACATCGCCACCCGGTATGACGCGATCCGAACCGAATTTGCCACCCCGAGCTCGCGCGTGGTGGTAACCTCGATCGTGTAAGCATCGATCGCGATGTCCTGGGTCGCCGACAGGGTGACCATCAGCACCAAGATGAGCCAGAACCACCGGGCCAGCTCGTTGAGCTCCTGGGTGCCCAGAACCAGCGTCAGGAGGGTCAGGCCGGCGAGACAGGCGACGATCCACTGCCTCCTACTCCCGACTCGGTCCACCAGCGGAGCCCAGAGAAACTTGAATGTCCAGGGAAAGCTGACCGCACTGATCAGCCCGATCTCGACCAGCCCGGCGCCGTGGGTGCGGAGATAGACCGGGAGCGTTTCGTTCACCAGACCAAAAGGGAAGCCCGAGGCAAACGAAAGCGCGGCCAGCCATGCCAGCCGCACTCGAAGGGGAGCGGCTACCCCGGTCGGGTCTGCCTGGCCAGGGGTTATGGGAGAAGAGCCTACTGCCACACGGTGAGCAGCAGCAGGAGCACGCCGAGGATAATCAGGATGAGGGCCAGGGAGCGGAGGCGATCCATCGGCCGCATGAAATGCGTGGCCTCTTCGTCGTCCTCTCCGTCGGCAAGATCACGGCCCGGATCCTGTTGGTCGGGTGGAAGGACCCTCAGCTGCGTTACGGTGGTGGTTTGCGCCGGCTGATAGCTTTGGTGTCCGACGCCATCGGTTCCAATGGCTTCCGGCAGTCCTTCCCCCTCGAACCGCGCCGCCACCACGGTGATGTTGTCGGGCCCGCCGCGCGTGTTGGCCAGGTCGATGAGCGCGGCGCACAGCTCCGCGGGCTCGGTGTAGTCCGCTGCCATCTGGGCGAACTCCTCTTTGCGCACCACTCCGGAAAGGCCGTCGGAGCAGAGAATCAGGGTATCGCCCCGCCGGATCGGCTGGTGGGTGAGATCCACCTTGATCCGCGGGTCCGGTCCCAGCGCCTGAAGGATGATGTTCCGCCGCTCACTCTGCTCGGCCTCATCCGCGGTCAGCTCGCCGGCGTCAACCAGACGCTGCATGAGGCTCTGGTCCTTGGTGAGCTGAACCGCCTCCGGCCCACGCACGAGATACGCCCGGCTGTCTCCGATCTGGGTGAGGTACAGGTCGCTGCCAAACATCCCGGCGGCGGTTACCGTGGTGCCCATCCCCCTGACATCAGGGTGCTCGCGGGCGTAGGAGTAAATCTGTCGGTTGGCGAGCTCGACTGCCTCACGCAGGCGGTGAGCGAACTGATCGGGAGAGGCGTCGCTGTCGGTGGCCCAGGCGGTGGCCAGGTGCCGGTAGATCAGGTCGGCAGCCATGGCGCTGGCCAGCTCACCGGCGGCGGCGCCACCCATGCCATCCGCTACCATGAACAGAGAGCCCCGCGCGCCGATCTCGTGCTGGCGCACTTCCGGTTGGAGGCTGGCGTTCCCGGTGCTCAGGTCGGCGACGAGGAAGGTGTCCTCGTTGTGATCTCGAGCGCGGCCGAGATCGGTCTTGCCGAACACGCTGACTCGCACCGCGCCGCCGTTCACGCGCTCCTCGGAACGATGTAACACCTCCGGAAATGGGCTGAGCGGGGACGGCTGGCCTGCCGTAGAGAGTCACATGGCGCTTCCAGGTCTGACGAATCTAGGAAGCGGCGAGGAGAGCGTCAACGCCGTCTTGGCGTAAGTTATGGTCGCTGTGTACTTTGCAGCTATGCTTGTCTCTCGCACCCGCGGGTGGGCGCTCTGGCTGATGCTGGCGGCGCCGGCCTGCTCTTCGAAATCCGATCCCTCACCCGTCCCTCGCACCGCTGAAGGCCCCGACCCAGGGCCAGCCGAACTGCGTCTCAACCACTCAGAGCTGCACGCCGCGCCGGAAGTACAGGACCCGATCGGTCTCCGGGTTATCTACCCGGCGCCAACCGACCTGGTTCGGGCGTCGGATTCCAGTTTCCTGTTCGGGTCCGTCGCCGACGGAAAGACAACGGTGACAATCAACGGACACCCGGTGCGGGTCTGGCCCAATGGCGCCTGGCTGGCGTGGATCCCGTTTCCTCCCGACACCGTGATGCATTTCACCATCGCCGCGCACGCGGGCCCGGACTCGTCGGTCCTGGTGTATCCGGTACGGCGGGATAGAGGCACGGTCCCTCGAGAAATCAGCCAGGGCAGCGCGTGGATCGACTCGGTGTCGTTGTCACCTCAAGGCCAGGTGTGGGTTCCCCGGAACGAGTACCTGACATTCTCAACCCGGGCGGTCGAGGGCGCGGACGTTCGGGTGCGCCTTCCCGGTGGCAGGGTGATCCGGCTGCTTCCCCAACGACAGTCACAGGAGGTCCTCCCGGCCTTGAGGGCCTTCGATCGGGATACGACCAAGCTGCGCACGCCGGAGGAGGTAAGGTACGTGGGCGTCATGCGGGGACGCGCCATCGGTCCGGACGCGGGGCCGGTTCTGCGAGGCCCTACGGCCTCGCTGGTTCGGGTGCTCGCGCGCGCCGCTGTCCGCTGTGTGACGGGGGGTCGCTGCCCGGCGCCTTATGCCGAGCTGGTCTCGCCCGACAGCTCCTGGGCCGTCGTGGAGGCGGCGCTCGCTCGCGACACGGTGCGGCTGCGCTGGCCCGTGCAGGTGGCGTTGCTCGACACCTTGCCGGTGGTCACCCAACTCGACGATGACACGGCGAAGCAGGGAAACACCGACAGCATGACAGCAGGGCGCGCCACGCCGGGTGGCACATACGCCTGGTTCTTTCCCACCGGTACTCGCGCATCGGTGACCGGCCGCGTCAATGACGATCTTCGCATCCGGCTCTCGCCCGCGTCCGAGGCCTGGGTCCCCATCGCCGATGCGCAACGGCTCCCCGCGGGACTGCCGGAGCCGCGCGCGGTGGTAGGCTCGGTCACCCTCATCCCCTCAGATGATCGGGCCACGCTGCGAATCCCGCTGACCCAGCGGGTGCCATTCCAGGTCGTGGAAACCGAGCGAAGCCTGGCCATCACCTTCTACAGCGCCGTGGGAGACGTGGACTGGATGCGGTACGGGACCGACTCATTGGTGCGGCAGATGAGCTGGGCGCAAACCCAGCGTCAGGAGGTGACGCTGACGGTGGACCTGTGGGAGCCGGTCTGGGGCTATCGAGCCCGCTGGAGTCGTAACGACTTGCTGTTGGAGATACGGCGCCCGCCCAGGATCAAGGGCAACGATCCGTTGCGGGGGCGAGTCATCGCCATCGATCCGGGCCACCCGCCACTGGGCTCCACCGGCCCGACGGGGCTACGCGAGGCGGAGGCCAACCTGGCGGTGGCGCTGCAGCTGCGCGGCATGCTCCAGGCGGCTGGTGCCCGGGTCGCGATGACCCGCACCACCGATTCCGCGGTGGACCTTTGGCCTCGAGTGGCGCTGGCCGAAAGCAGCGCAGCGGAGCTGCTGGTTTCAATTCACAACAATGCCTTGCCCGACGGGATCAACCCCTTCACCAACAACGGCACCAGCGTATTCTATAATCAGCCCCGGAGCGCGCCGCTCGCGTCGGCCATTCAGCGGAGGCTGGTCCGTCGGCTCGGCCTGCCGGACCTGGGAATCAGCCGGGCAGACTTTGCCATCGCTCGAGCCACGTGGATGCCGTCGGTGCTGGTCGAGGGGATGTTCATCATCATGCCGGACCAGGAGGCGGCCTTGCGGTCTCCGGCCGGGGCTCGACGGTATGCCAGGGGCGTATACGAGGGGATCCGCGATTTCCTTCAGGATCGGGCTGGAAACCAGCCTCCGCCTGGTGTGGGCCGGTCGAGACCAAGGGCGTCTCCTAGGGCGAATTCCTCCCCATCGCGGTCGGTGCCTCCCGTCGGCGCCCCAGACGGCGGTGTTGATCCCTAGAGGCAGTGACGAGGTTTGCCTGATGCCTTCCCTGAAGAGCCCCCGCATTCTCGCGGGTACCGCCATCCTCCTGGCCTTCCATCTTCTGACGCCGGGACACCTGGTGGCCCAGAGCCCCGCGGAGCGAGCGGAACTGGAGCGGTTCCGTGACTCCGTTACCCGCACCGTGGATTCCACCGGGCTTCTGGGCCTGGAGAAGCGGCTGATCGACTCGGCCAAGGTGAATCGCAGCGACCCCATGATCCATCTGAAGCTGGGATTCGTGTCGCTCCGGCTGGGCGATCTCGGCGGCGACGATCACTATGACGATGCCGCGTCGGAATTCCAGTGGGGTATCGACTTGCAACCCTCCTGGCCTTACGCCTGGTACGGAATGGGGCTGGCCGAATACGGCGTAGGTGACTCTCAGGTCTCCTTCGTTACGGGCCTCAAGACCATGCTGGGCAAGGACGCACTCACCCGTTCGGCGGTGGCGTTCGCCCGGTCATCGGAGATCGATCCATCGTTCGTCCGTGGTCTGGTCGATCTG
>DATMDQ010000086.1:0-29328 GCA_035557715.1 Gemmatimonadales bacterium | reverse complement strand
TGAGCGTGTGCTCCCGCTCAGCCAGCCGCTCGACTGTAAAGCGCAGAGCCTCATCGGCCCGGGCAAGGGATGCCTCGGCCTGTTCCACTTCCTGGGCCAGGGCAGCCAGCTCCGCGCGGCGGCGGAGAGGGCCGGAGGGCGCGCCGGCGCCCGAGAGGAAGATGGCGCCGCTGGCACGTCGGAGGATCCGACCCGAATCGTCGAGGACCTCAGAGCCGGCCAGTGCCGCCCGCACCCAGCCTGCCGCGGGCTCCTCCGTCCGCAATCGGTGGTCCACCGGCTGGGCGCCGGCCGGCGTGACCGGCCCCGGGTCGAGGGGAAGCAGGACCAGGGCGCCAGGCTGGTGCTCAGCGTGCCAGGACTGAACGGCCTTTACCGTATCCTCACTCTGAACCAGGACAGCATGCATCCAGTCACCCAATAGCCGCTCCGCCAGCTCCGCGTCCTGCCGGCCGGTGCTGACGAAATCGCTCAACGGGCCCAGCACCCCGCCGTCGAACTGGTCGCGGGCCGCCAGCAGGGCAGCGGCCGCGGGGGCCAATCCCACCCGGTCTCGCTCCAGTTCCTCCAGGGCCTGCCTGCGAGCCGTCATCTGAGCCAGTCCTTCTTCCGCCTGGCGTCGCTCGGCCCGGTTCATGGCCTCATGCTCACGGGTTTCGGCGAGGGCATGACGGGCGTGATCGGCGGCGGTGGCGGCGCGCTTGCTATCCTGGGTCAGAAAGCTCGCGCTCTCGAGGGCGCTGTCCCGGCGGCGTTCGGCTCCCGCCAGCTCCTGCTGAAGGCTGGAACGTCGCACGGCGGCCTGTGCGGCCCGCTCGCGGAGCGAGGCCAGTTCACCCTCGAGAGCGGTGCGCTCACCTTCCAGCGCCTTCAGGCTCTGGGCGCTGGATTGGAGCTCCTGTTCCAGCCGCCGGACCATACCTCGCTGTTCAGCCAACCGCCGGCGGACCTGCTCCTCCGCCTCGGCCCGGCCGCTCAGTTCCAGCAGGATTCGCTCGTGTTCGGTTGCGGAGCTCTCCCGATGTTCCGTGGCGACCGCCTGCTCGGTTGCAGCGGTTGTCGCGCGCTGCTCCATGCCCGCTCGCTCTTCGCCCGCCCGGAGTCGCCGTGCCGCCGCGTTGGCCAGTCGTTCAGCGGCCAGCGCGAGGTCTCCATCGAGCCTGCCCAGCTCAACCCGGAGCCCGGCCAGGCGGTGGGTCATCTCGGTCCGCTGTCCTTCCGCTTCGGCGCGGGCCCGGGCGGACTCATCGCGGCGAAGGTCACTTTCGGTGAGCCGCTGGCGCAGAGCCGGCAACAGTTCCGTCAGCACCTGGAAGCGCGCTTCTCTCCCCGCCGCCTCTTCCGTGAGGCGGTCGAGCTGCCGCCGCGCCAGCGTGAGCTGAACCGAGAACTTCTCCTCTGACAACTTCGCGTGGCGCTCCGCCTTCCCGCGCTGGCGCGCCAGGCTCCGGATCTGCGACTGCACCTCGGCGACCAGGTCCTCCACCCGCTGGAGGTCGACGGCGGTCTCCTCCAGCCGGCGCTCGGTGCTGTGCTTCCGGTCGCGATAGAGGCCGATCCCGGCGGCTTCCTCGAACAGCGAACGACGCTCCTCGGCGCGGTCGGAGAGGAGGAGATCGATCATCTTGGCTTCGATGACCACCCCGGCATCGCTGCCCAACCCGGTGCCGCGCAGGAGATCCTGGATGTCGCGAAGCCGGACCGGCGACCCGTTGAGGAGGTAATCGCTCTGACCCGAGCGCGAGAGCCGCCGGGTCACAACGACCTCCCGATACGCGATGGGGAGTTCGCCGTCGGAGTTATCGAGAAAAAGAGAGACTTCGGTGACGTTGACGGGGCGCCGGGCGGCCGAACCCTGGAAGATCACATCCTCCATCTTGCCGCCCCGAAGCAACCGGGCAGACTGCTCGCCCAGTACCCACCGCACCGAGTCGGAGACGTTCGATTTGCCGCAGCCGTTGGGGCCGACGATTGCCGTGACCCCCTCCTCGAACGTCAGCGTGACAGTATCCGCGAACGACTTGAAACCGGAGAGCTCCAGCTTGGTGAGCTTCATGCCGTCGATCCCTGTCGGTGGGGAGTGAAGCTACTGAGCCGCGGACTGTTCCTGAGCCGTGACGACGAACGACGGCATGCCGATCTTCCGGCCGGTCGCCTCCGCCTGCTCACGAGTGGCGTAGGGCCCAAGCACCACCCGGTAAACCTCTTCCGAGCGGCGCGGGGTCAGCACTGAGGCCGGGAGGCCGGCCGCGCTGAGCTTGGCGGACAGCTCGTTGGCCCAGGTAGGATTCTGCGAGCTGCTCACCTGGAGATACACGGTCGGGCGTGCCGGTCCGGTGTCGGACGCGGCGAGCGCCGAGTCGGATTGGAAGGGGAGCTCGGTCTCCCCGGCCGGCTGCCAGGCGAGCGGGAGCCAGAAGTCGGCCGCCCCACCCTTGATCCGTCCCAGCTCGGTGAAGCCGGTAGCGGAGAGATCGAGTGCGGTCAGATCGGCTCCCTTCCGGATCAGCAGCGTGTTGGGCGGCGCCACCGCCGGCAGATCGTCGCTCCAGCGCGCCGCTGCGGACCCAACGAGCTTGCCGGTGCCCACGTCGATCACCCAGAGGGAATCGCCCTGCTCCGGGCGGACCAAGAGCCACCTGCCGTACATGTCGCTCCGCAGCGCCCTCGCAGGCCCGGGAAGCTCGATTTCGTGCAGCCGGGAGCCGTCGGCCCGATCGAGCACCAACAGCGGTGCGGCCGCTCGGGCCACATAGAGCCGGTGCCCCGAGGGCGAGAACAACACCGCCCGGGCATCACCCGGCACCGAGATGGATCTCGGCTCCGACTTCCGCTGCGGAGCGTACATCACAACCGCGGTGTCGGCTGCCACGGCCACCAGGTCGCCGAGAAAAGTGGCGGCCACCTGCCCGGGGGGAAGCGGGATCGAGCTTGGCGCCTGGTCAGGCCCCAGATACTCCAGTGCCGGGTGGTCGCCGCCGAGCCACGCGACCAGGGCACCGTCCATCGTGCCATACAGCTCGGTCGGCTTGCCCTGCAGCTTGGAGCGGAACCGAACCGGAGTCCGCCGGACCAGCTGGGTCACCGCGCTGGCGGTATCCACGGCGTACAGCGCGCCGTCAGGACCCAGCGCGGCATAGCGAATATTCTCGAGGAAGGTGCGGACCCGCCGGGTATCGAGGTCGAGTGCGACCACGTTGTTCTTGCGGTCCAGGGCGAACACGAGGCCCTGCTCGGGATCCGCGCCGATCGGCTTCTGCATGGCCGGCAGCGGATCGGCAGGCTTCCACGCGGCGGAGTCCAGCGCCGGCACGCGGTAAAGCCGCGCCACGCCGCCGTCACGGGGGATTCTCAGGACGCTGATGCCGGCCAGACCCCGGGATGAAGCGGGAGCCTTGTCGCTGGCCAGTTCGGTCTTGCCGCCACAGGCAGACAAGAGGGAAGCGGCCACCAGCCAAGTGGTTGTGGGATTCACGGGTTGGAAGATAGCGGGGGCGGAGAAGGCGGAGAAGGCGGAGAGGGCGGAGAAGGCGGAGAGCGAGAAGGCTGAATACGGGGGGGATACCGGGCGAATGTGATTAGGTGGAGGCTCTTTCGAGGGAACGAGCCAGCCGCCAAGTAAGACCCCCTGCTTGCCTGCGCAGCAGATCGAGAGTCTCCCAATCAGCGACACTGAGGCTCCCTAGGTCCCTAGGGAGCCTCATGAGGTAGGAGACTTCCCCCAACGAGCCCAAGGCAATGTCCAAGTATCGGCGAAATTCGCGACTGCCGTGTTTGGCGGCCCCCTCAGCGAGGTTAGTTGGCGCAGAGACAGCTGCCCGTCTGATCTGGGATGTCAGGCCATAACGCTCTTGAACCGGCCATCGTTCGGTGTTCCGGTACACGGCCAGAGCTAGTTCGTGGCAGAGCTCCCAGGCGCGAAGCTTCTCATGGCTCATTACGCATGCTACATCTGTTTTGCGTTACCGGCCTAACCATTTTTCAAGGCCGCCGGCCATTCCCCCGCGTCCCTCCGCCCTCTCCGCCCTCTCCGTCTTCTCCGCCTTCTCCGTCTTTCCGTCCTGACTAGAACGCCGGCCCCAGACTAAACGTCCATAGCGCGCCCACGCCCCTGCGGTCCAGAGGGAATGCGAGGTCCACATGCCCTAATGCGAAGCCGAACAGGTTGGTGCGGACCGAGAAGCCGACCGTTCGCGAGGGGGTGCGAACCCGGGTTGGGTGATCGCCAGGCTCCCGGTTCCACTGTAGCGTGCTCCTCGCGTCCCACGCCACGCCGATGTCGTAGAAAATGGCGCCTTCAAGCGGCGGGAACCCCTTGGGCAAGATCCCGAACTGCGGCGTCTGAATGGGGAAGCGCAGCTCCGCGCTCGCGACCCCAAACTGGGTGCCCACCATGCGATCGAGCTCGAAGCAGCCGGTCTCGGTGCCGACGTCGTTGGATCTGCGACACTCGTTGTCGTAGTATGACCCCGAGGTGTTGCCCCGAATCAGCTCCGTGCTGCCGGCAAATATGCGGAACTGATTGGCATCCCGGCCGATGCGACCGAAATAGAGCAGCCGGGTCGCGAGGACGACGGGACCTATGAGTCCATCGTAGCGGCGGTAGTCGACCGTGACCTGGGAGTACATCCAGTCGCCTGCTGTCTGGGCAAACTCAAAACGAGAGCGCCGGCCAAAGAAGGGTGAAGTGTATCCGAACAGTGAGTTGTCGAACACCCACGCCACGGACGGCTGAACGTAGCTGACGTTGGGAAGGTTGGTCGTCACCACCCGGGCCTCTGCGGTGGCGTTCCCGAACCTTGGGTCGTAGGGCTCCAGCACGGTCAGCAGGGCGTCGTCCACGTTGGCAAGGCGCATGTTGACCTCGAGCCGTTGAAACCGGCTGATCGGGTAGTAGGCTTGCCCAAACGCCGAACGGACTACCAGCCGGCGGAGGTTGCTGACGAAGGTGTTTTGCCCCTCGACCGGCTCGTCCACAAGGATCCGGCTTGGCTCGACGAAGTAGTAGGGCTCCTGGGTGATACCCGTGACCCAGTTGATCCTGTGGCTCAGGTTGGCGTACGCCGCCAGTACCTGCGCTTCATCGATCCGTCCGTTGATGTAGCCGGCAAAGATCAGCTGGTGGTTGCCCAGGATGTCGCTGAGCGAAATGGCGGCTCCGCCGAAGACACCTCGCCCAAAATTATCGCGCGAATAGCCGATGGAAGGGCGCGCCACGTAGTCGGGTGTGAAACCGACCTTGTACTTCTTCACGCTGAACTCGCTGGTATCCGGCAGGTTGAACGCGGCCGAATCGAGCAAGGCGGCGACGGACAGCGGCGGCGCCACGAACGTGGTGTCACCGGTACGGTTCACCTCGCTGGACGAACGAAAACCGCTCGGAGTGCGATAGATCGAGCCCCCTTCGCCGACCTGAGGCCGGGACTCCTCCGGCACCTGCAGCGAGCGCGTGGTGTCGGCCGGTAGCGGTGTGGTGCTGGCCAGCAGGCCGCTACTGTCCGGGGCCTGCCTCTGATAGGGCTTGCGCTTGAGCGACCGGGGGTTGGACAACGTGTAGACGTCGTACTTTCCCTTCTCGAAGTACACGAAGGCAAGCCGGTCCGCCTGGGCCGCCCAGGACAGGACTGGAGACAGCGGCGTAATGCCCTGGCTGCCGGTGTAGAAATCGGTCAGCTGGTAAACCGCTTTCTCGCCCAGATCGTACAAGAAGACGTTGCTCACGCCAGTTCGATCGGACACGAAGGCGATCGATTGCCCATCGGGGCTCCACTGGGGGCTCACGTTCTTGCCCTGCTCCATGCCTTCCAGGAGATCGATCGAACCGGTATCCAGGTCGTAGATACCGATCTGCATGTTGCCGATGGCGAGCGTCTGGAAGTTGGTTTTTTCCCCCCGGTCGGTAGCGAAAGCGATGGTCCGGCCATCCGGAGACCACACCGGGTGGAGATCGGCGTACTTGTCCTCGGTCAGTCGCCGCAGCCCGCTCCCGTCCCGTCCCACCACGAACAGGTCGCTGAGGCCTCCGTCATAGCCGGTGAACACGAGCTGCTGTCCGTCCGGGCTCCAGGAGGGAGTGGTGATGCCGCTCAGCTTCACCTCGATCCGCTTGACCTCCTTGTTGCGCTTGACGTCCACGATCACGATGACGTCCCGTGCGCCGCGCTTGGCGGCAAACGCCAGGTACTTGCCGTCGGGCGACCAGTTCGCCTGTGAGTTGATGAAGCGGTAGGTCTCGTAGTTGCTGCTGATGCCGGATTTGAGAATCCGCCGCTCGACCTTGCCGCTGTCGTTGGCCAGGTAGAGATCGACGTAGTAGAAGTCCTTCTCGCTGAAATAGGCGACCTGGGAGCCATCGGGCGACAGCGCCGGCGCCAGGTGCAGCGTCCCCTCGGAGCGCTTCTCGGTCAGGAGTGGCTGGGCCACGGCGATGGCCTTGGTCCGGGTACCGATCTCCGGCAGGTACTTCTTCAGCACCGCGTCGCGCCACTGGGTAGAGAGCTGCTCCATCGTGAGTCCGATGGTGCGGCGGAAGGCGCCGTCAATGCCGCCCGCCAGCGTGGCCTTGAGAATGGCGCCGACTGCTTCATCGCCCCAGCGCTCGCCGATGTAGGACCACAGCGCATGACCGAAGCGGTAGGGGAAGTACTTGTATGGGTCCAGCGTCATCTGCTCGATGGTGGGGAGATTGCCTTCCAGGGCCGCATCCCGGAGCCACATTGCGGTCTCGGGATCGATCGGGCCGACCGACAGATACTCCGCCATGCCCTCGGCGAACCAGAGCGGGGGGTTGATGGCGATGAGCGTGGACAGGCCGCCACCGGCGCGACCCCGGGACCAGGTATCGTACTGGAACTGGTGGACCATCTCGTGCTGCAGGACGTGCTCGAACTCCTGATAGGAGCCGGTGAACGGCATGACCGCGCGGTTGCGCTGGAAGTCGGTGACGCCGCCGGTGCCCTCACCCGGGGCCTGGCCCAGTGCGTTGGTCTGCTGGAAATCGGCGTGCGAGGCGTAGAGGATGATCGGCTTGCGCTCGCGAAATTCGTGATTCAGAACCCGGGACAGGCGGGCGTACCCACGCTCGGCCATGCGGGCGGCGTCCATGGCAGCCACCCGTTCCTGCTCGTAGTAATAGATGTCGAAATGCTCGGTCTGAATGATTTTGAAATCAAACGAGCTGTACTGGACCTTGTTCCGCCCGAAATACTGGGCGGACAGCAGTCCCGGCGCGAGCAGGAACAGAAGGAGCAGTGCCGGGGCGGCACGTCGGAGCATAACGACCTCGATCTATGAGGAGCTGATCAGCAGCTCGGGTGCGTCATACCAGAGCCGCTCGAGCTGGTAGAAGGAGCGGGTCTCCGGGTGAAACAGGTGGATTACGAAATCCACGAAATCGAGCAGGACCCAGCGGCCACCGTTCAATCCCTCCACATGGTGGGTGTGGTGGCCCTGGCGGTCCAGCTTGTCCATCACCGACTGGGCGATACCGCGGACGTGAGCATCCGAAGTGCCCGAGGCAATCACGAAGTAATCGGTCGCGTCGTTCAGTCCCCGGAGATCGAGGACCACTAACTGGCTTCCCTTCAGGTCCTGTATGGCATCCAGCGCAAGGCGAAGCGCTTCAGGGGGCTGCGACTCTGCCTTCCGGTCTAAGCGTGGGTCTCGAATCATCCGTCCTGGGGTCCTCCCTGGCCGAGCGGGCCGGTCGGCCCGTCTTCGACCTGATAAAAGATGCCCCAGGCTCCCGGCCCCACGTGGGTGCCCAGCACCCCGGTTGCCAGAGATACGAAGCAATCCTGGGGCTGATACTTCTCAACCAGCGCGGCGCGTATCCGCTCGGCGGCTTCAGGGGCGTCGGCATGTGCTACACCGAAGCGTACTCTTCGAGGGCGCGGTGTCAGGCGCCGATCCAGCTCGGCCAGCACCCGTGCCTCCAGATTTTCCCGCCCCCGCACCCGCTCAATCGGAACAACGTGACCCTCTGCATCGAATGAGAGGATGGGTTTGACATCCAACATTCCCGCGAGCCAGGCCTTTCCTCGTGAGATCCGGCCTGACCGAAGCAGGTTGTCGTACCGATCCACTGTCAGGAGCATCCCGGACTGGGATCGAAGCCGGGTTAGCTCCGCTGCAATTCTCTCGCCGGGCCACCCTAGCTCCGCCAGCTCGGCCCCGCGGAGCGCCAGTAGCCCCACGCCGAATGAAGCCAGACGGCTGTCCACCAGATGGATCCCCGGCACACCACCGGCACGGATGGCTGCCTGGGCCGACGC
The DNA here is from genome assembly GCA_035557715.1 of Gemmatimonadales bacterium. Classification (GTDB taxonomy): domain Bacteria; phylum Gemmatimonadota; class Gemmatimonadetes; order Gemmatimonadales; family GWC2-71-9; genus CAVVWJ01. Next base: position 21,055 of record DATMDQ010000086.1, on the reverse strand, counting down.
GAAGGTCCCCGACAGGTTGGACCCGAGCAGCACCGCCACCACCTCATCCGCTTCCTGCCGGGCATCGCGGAAGGCTTGAATGAACGCGGCTGGGGTGGGCTGCGACGTGGTGGGAAGCTCTGCCGTTCCGCGCAGCCGCCGGTAGAACTCCGCCGGCTTGAGCTCCACTCGGTCTCGGAACGTGGTATCGCCGAAGATCACCTGTAACGCTACCAGGGCTATCCCATAGCGGTCGAGCACCGAGTCCGGCAGATCGGCGGAGCTATCGGTCACGATGGCCACCGCCCGCCCGCTGGTGTGCCCCAGACGCCGGTGCTGGACCCGCATGTCTTCGGCCTTGGTGCTGTCTATTCGCCCCCACCGGGAGGCATAACTAAAGACGGCATCGGGGGTATCAGTGTGCACATGGATCTTCAGAATGTCCCCTATGAGGGCCACCACGGTGGACCCGCCGAACGCGTGCATGGCCGCCCGCACTTCATTGGCCGGCGGGAGGCCGTCACCCCGCACCAGGACCTCGGTGCAATACTGAAAGTCGCGCTCAGCGGCTACGTCCATGCCGGCGGCAGCGAACCGGGGTTGCTCCACCGAGTCGTCCACCGGGGCACCCGCCGGAACGGGGTCACCATGGATGTAGCGCACCACGCCCTCGAGCATCCGGACGAACCCCTTTCCCCCTGCGTCGACCACTCCCGCTTCCTTGAGCACCGCCATCAACTCGGGTGTCCGAGCTAGTGTCGCCTCACCCTCCTCCAGCAGCCGCTTCATGAACTCGCAGACGTCGCCTGACTCGCGGGCGACGGGCTCCGCGGCAATGGCCGCCTCCCGCGCGACGGTCAGAATGGTCCCTTCACGAGGGTCGTCCAGCGATTCGTAGAGCCGGTCCGCGCCCTGCCTGATGGCCCGGGCAATCTCCGGGGCCGTAGCCGTGGCCCGGTCGCCCAGCGCCTCGGTGAATCCGAGCAGGAAGTGCGCCAACATCATGCCGGAATTGCCTCGCGCGCCGAGCACGGCGGCCCGCGCCATGGTGCGGGCGGTGTCTGAAAGCGAAGCGTCGCCGAGCGCCTTGAGGGCGTCGGCGACAGCGCGGAGAGTGAGGCTGAAGTTGGTGCCGGTGTCCCCGTCGGGGACCGGGAACACGTTGATCCGATTGATTTCCTCCCGGCCGGCCGCCACCCAATCCGCGGCGGCGAAGACCGAGCGCGCCAGCCGGGGACCGTCGACGTAAGCAATGCCGACCGTCATGCCCCTGGAGTCACTCCGCGACGACGGAGACGCGCAGCTGGGCATGAACCTCGGGATGCAACCGGATGGTGACCGAGTGCTCACCGATCGTCTTGATCGGATGATCCAGCTCGATCCGGCGCTTGTCGACCGTGTGACCCGCGCGAGCCAGGGCAGCGGCCACATCCTGCGATGTGATCGAGCCGAACAGCTTGCCTTCCTCGCCGGCCTTGCCTGACAGATTCAGCGCGACGTCGCCCAGCGTGGCGGCCACCTTCTGCGCCTCGGCCTTCTCGGCCTGATCGCGGGAAGCGCGGGCCTTGGATTCGGCGGCGATCCGCTTCTTGTTGCCTTCGGTGGCCTCGAAGGCCAGCCCCTGGGGAAGCAGATAGTTCCGGGCGTAGCCGGGCTTCACCCGAACCATCTCCCCGGCTCGGCCCAGTGTCTTTATGTCCTCACGCAGGATCACTTCAATCATGGACTTACCCTCGAGTGGCCGACGTCGGCACGAGGCGACGCCGGAAATCTAGCCAGGTATCGGCCAGGCCGAGCAGCGTCAGGCCTGCCGCGACGAACGGCAACAGAAACATGGCGATGATCGTGAGCGTCGCGAGCACGGGGCCAGGCACCCGCCCCGACCCAGCAGAAAACACAGCGAGCCCCCGCACCGCGTACAGAACTGCCCAGACGAATAACAGATTTCCCCCCGCCAACGCCCAGGCGCCTGGGAGAGGCAACAGGCAGAGTGCCAGTCCCAGGACCCAGCCCCAGACCAGCTGGTCGCTGAACTGAAAGGCCGTGAAACGTGCAGGAGGCTGACCGATCGGGCGCCGGGCTATCCGGTGATGCCAGGTCCAGGCGAGCCGAAGGCCTCCGATGCTGCCCAGGATCATCAATGCAGGATAAATCGATCCGATGGTGCGCACGGCCGAAGACATCTCGTCCAGCATCCCCTCGGTACCAGGCGATCTCGCGACCTCGCCCACCCGAGCGATGAACTCCCGGTTGTAGGTCCAGAGGTTGTGCTCCACCGCCCGCTGGATCTCTCCCCATTCCAACCCGAGATGCCACATCCAGATGACCAGTGCCGCACCCGCCAGCGCGGTGGCGGTCAGCGACCGGGAGAACCGGGCCGAAGGCCGCCACAGGGTCAAGGCTACGAACGTGCCGGCCAATAGTACCGCACCGGCTCGGGCGAACTGAGCTGCCAGTCCGCCGGGCTGATTCAACCAGACGGCGCACCAGATTCCGGCCCCCGCAATCCAAAGCCACTCGCGCAGGGTGCTGGGACGGCTGAGGAGCAGCAGACCTGCCAAGGGCCCGAACAGCAGGACCGGCGGAGCCAGGATCAGGTAGCTTGCCAAGGCAAGCACCGCTCCCCATCCTGCCCGTGAAACAGCAGCCTGCTGTCCCGCCGCCTCGCTGTCCCGCTGCCCCGCTGTCGTCAGCCGCCGAACCCCTTGATGTACGGCAGCAGCGCCAGCATGCGCGCCCGCTTGATGGCGGTGCTGAGTTGGCGTTGGTGCCGGGCGCAGGTGCCCGAGAGCCGGCTGGGCAGAATCTTGCCGCGCTCAGTCAAGAAGCGCGACAGGGTGCGCTCGTCCTTGAAATCCACCACCCGCACGCCGGACTCGCAGATGGCGCAGGTCTTCTGTGGGCGCCTCATTCGTCGTCCTCCTCATCGCCCTTGCCCGCGGTCACCGGCACCGGCTGGGCTCCCTCGCTCACGACCACGAGAAACCGGAGTACGCCGTCGTCGAGCTTAATGGCCCGCTCGAACTCGGGCAGGGCAGTGGCCTCCGCATCGAACTTGGCGACTACGTAGTAGCCGGTCTCATGCTTCTTGACCGGATAGGCAAGCGTGCGCTTCCCCCAGTGGCTCACCTGGGGAGGCTCGATGCCTTCCTTCTGGATCAGGGCGTTGAAGCGCGCGAGGCGCTCATTGATGGCGGCCTCTTCGAGGGCACTGTCGAAGATATAGACCACCTCGTACTGACGGGTCATGACACCTTCCTTCGGTCTGGCGCCGGCAGCAACTGGCCGGCTCGGTTGCCCCGGGTTTGGTGTGAACGCCGGGGAGGAGATATGTGGGGGAAAGATAGCGGGGAAGTGGGGAAGCGGGGAAGTGAGGAGCTTACCCGCTGAACCGAAAGAGCATGACATCTCCGTCCTGCACGACGTACTCCTTGCCCTCGGCGCGTGCCAACCCCTGCTCCCGGGCGGGCTTCCAGCCGCCCACCCGCACGAAGTCCTCATATGCTACCGTCTCGCCCCGGATGAAGCCCTTCTCGAAATCCGAGTGAATCACCCCCGCAGCGGCCGGCGCCTTGTCCCCCCGGTGGATCGTCCAGGCACGGACCTCCTTCTCGCCCGCGGTGAAGTAGCTCTGGAGCCCGAGCAAGTGGTACGCTGCGTGGGCCAGGCGGTCCAGTCCCGATTCGGTGAGGCCCAAGGACTCGAGAAACTCGTTCCGGTCTTCTGGGGCGAGCTCCGCCAGCTCCGCCTCGACCTTGGCGGAGAAGGTGACCACCTCGGCTGTCTCCTGATCCCGTTCGAGCGCGGCTCGGAGCGCGGCGACGAACCGGTTGCCGGAGTTGATCTCGTCCTCGGGAACGTTGGCGGCGTACAGCACCGGCTTGGTGGTGAGCAGGTTGAAGCTGCGATAGGCCGCCGCCTCTTCCTCGCTGGGCTTGATCACCCTGGCGGGCCGGCCGGCTGCGAGCTCGCGCTGGATGGGCTCCAACAGCCGGAGCTCGAGCCTGGCTTGCGGGTCACCCGATTTGGCGGTGCGGGCGGTCTTGTCCAGCCGCTTCTCCACGCTCGCCAGATCCGCCAGACCCAGCTCGATGTTGATGATCTCGCGATCTCGCGCCGGATCCACCTCTCCCATGACGTGCTGGACGTCCGGGTCCTCGAAACAACGCACCACGTGAACGATGGCGTCGACTTCGCGGATATTGGCCAGAAACTGGTTGCCCAGACCCTCGCCCTCGCTGGCGCCTTTCACCAGTCCTGCGATGTCGACGAACTCGACCACGGCGGGAACCGTTCGCTCCGGCTTCACGAGCCTCGCCAGCGCATCGAGCCGCGGGTCGGGGACCTGGACGATCCCGGTGTTGGGCTCGATGGTGGCAAAAGGGTAGTTGGCCACCAGCGCCTTGGCGGACGTCAGGGCGTTGAAGAGGGTCGACTTGCCGACGTTGGGGAGTCCCACGATTCCTAGTCGAAGCATGGTAGTCAGGAGTCTGGAGTCAGGAGTCGGGAAAACGTTGATTTGACATGACTCGCGTTGATCTGGTGATCACCCTGGTCCATGCAACCGCTATGCTCAATCATAGGAAACTTTCGTGAACGGGTGGTCTGGAAGCGAGCCCAGAACCTGGCACTGGACGTGTATCGATCCACAAGCCTGTTCCCCAAGGAGGAGCGGTCGAACATCGCGGAGGGATGTGGCAGACAAGGCGATCGGGAGCTCGGCCGCTTCCTCCAAATAGCGCGTGGCTCGGTGCGAGAACTCGAATGTCAACTTCACCTGGCATGGGAGCTCGGATACTTGCAACCAAACGTTCACGCCAAACTCGATGCTGATTCTCAAGAAATCAGCCGCATGCTCAACCATCTTATTCGGTCATTCCGATCCCCGATCAGGCAACCCCCGACTCCCGACTCCTGACTCCTGACTATCTATTGAACCGGGTCATCGCCACCTCAATCCCATTCTCGAGCCAGGATTCGACCGCTTCACTCATGGGATCGAGCAGGGCGGTAATCTCGTCCCGTTCCTCCTGAGCGAACTGATCGAGCACGAAGTCCGCCAAGTCATCGATTCCCGTCGGGGGCGGACCTACCCCGATCCGCAGGCGGGCGTAGTCCTGGCGCTGAAGCACGCCTTCGACGCTCTTGAGGCCGTTGTGGCCGCCGGCTGAGCCCGCGCCGCGGAGGCGAAAGCGCCCGACCGGAAGGGCCACGTCGTCCACTAGGATGAGCAGATGTTGGCTGGGGTCGAAACCGGCGAGAGTGCGGAGCGGAGAAACAGCCGCCCCGCTTCTATTCATATAAGTCTGCGGCTTGAGAACCCTGACCGGGAGTCCCTGCCAGGTTCCCTGGGTTTCGCGAGCACGATCGCCACGGCGGAACGGAGCCAGCTTCCAGCGAGCCACCAATCGATCGGCGAGGCGGAACCCGGCGTTGTGCCGGGTGTCCTCGTACTCCGGGCCGGGGTTCCCCAGCCCAACGATCGTGTGCAGAGCCTAGGCCTTCGACTCGGCTTCGCCCTCGTCTTCGCCCTCCGGCTTGACCTTCCGGATCAGCTCCGGTTCGACCGGGGCTGCCACTTCCTCCACCACCGCCGGAGCCTCTTCAGCCCGCGGCGCCACCACGGTGCACACCGGGGTGTCGGGCTCGTTGAGGATCTCGGCCTTCTCAATGCGGATGTCGCGGACGAACAGCGAGTGGCCGATGGTCAGGTTGGTGACGTCCAGCTCGACGTGCTCCGGGATGTCGGACGGGAGGACCTCGATCTCGAGCTCGCGGAGCGAATGGTCCAGCACGCCGCCGAAGTTCCGAACCCCGTCCGGAATACCGATCAGGTGCACCGGCACCGACAGCGTCACCTTCTCGTCGGCACGCACCTCGTAGAGATCGAGATGTAAGATCTCGGCGGGGCGGACGGAATCGCGCTGGATCTCGCGAATGAGCGCCTTGACCGCCGGCCGGCCGTCCACCACGACGTCGAGCACCGCGGTGCCCGCGCTGATACCCACCAGCATCTTGTTGAGCGCGGCGGTGTCGATGGCCAGCGCCTCGGCCGTGCGGTTGTGACCGTAGATGACGGCTGGCACCTTTCCCTGCCGGCGGAGGCTCCGGGCCGCGCCTTTCCCGGTAGTGGTGCGGGTGGCGACTTGAAGATTCGCTTGCTGGGCCATGGTTTTTCTCGCTATGGGCTATGGGCTATGGGCTCTTGGCTGCTCGTTACCGGGCCCTGGCTGGGGAACTCCTCCTCTGACGGAGTAGCCCATAGCTCAATAGCCCACAGCCTTCCCCTAATCAAACAACGAGCTCACCGACTGATCGCTATGGGTGTACCCGATGGCCTTGGCCAGCAGGCCTGCGATCGACAGCACCTTTAACCGGTCGAAGCGACGCTCGGGCGGAATCGCGATCGTGTTGGTGACCGCCACTTCTTTCACCCCGGATGCCATCAGCCGGTCCACTGCCGGCCCCGAAAGCAGGGCGTGGGTGGCGCAGCAGTACACATCCTCGGCTCCCAGGCGCTTCAGCGCCGTTACTGCTTCCGCCATGGTGCCGGCGGTATCGATCATGTCGTCCGGGATGATGCAGTCCTTCCCGGTGACCTCACCCACCACGTTGAGCACCTCGGCGATGTTGGCCGAGGGGCGCCGCTTGTCGATGATCGCCAGCGAGGCATTGAGCCGCTTGGCGAAGCCCCGGGCCATCTTGGCCGAACCGACATCGGGGGCAACGATCACCAGGTCGCGTAGCGACTTCTGCCGGTAGTGGTTGACGAACACCGGCGCGGCGTACAGGTGATCGACCGGCAGGTCGAAGAAGCCCTGGAGCTGATGCTGGTGGAAATCCATGGCGAGTACCCGGTCTGCCCCGGCCATCGATACCATGTTCGCCATCAGCTTGGCGCTGATCGCCACCCGCGGCTGGTCTTTCCGGTCCTGCCGCGCGTACCCGAAATAGGGGATGACCGACGTGACCCGGGCCGCGCTGGCCCGCTTGGCCGCATCCATGAGGAGCAGCAGCTCCATCATGTTCTCCGCCGGCGGGTTCGTCGGCTGGATGATATAGACGTCCCGGCCCCGGACGTTCTCGTCGATCTTGACGAAGATCTCGCCGTCGGCGAAGCGCCGGAGCGTGACCTGACAGAGAGGCTGCCCTAGATGGGCGGCCACCTCTTCGGCAAGGGGGCGGTTGGCCGACCCACTCAGGAGCAGCATCTGGCTGCGCGACAGCGACAGGTCCGTCATGGTTACAGCCCGCAAACGTAGTCAGATCAAGGGCCTCGCGTCAACCGGACGACACCGCCCAACGTGGCGAGCATCACCACGCTTCGGCGACGGTTCGATTACCATTTCCGGGCCGGGTATGGGCTGCTCGCCACAGGTGTGGGCTGCTCGCACAGCTGTGATGCATTCCTGGATCAACGTGCTAGGTCCATGTGGTATCAATCGTTGCGCGCACGAGACGACCCTGTGGGGCCAGCCGGCGCTGATTGGCACGGCTCTGGCTCATCCCTCGGTTTGAAGATGCATTGTGCTGCGCGCCCGGTTCCGCCGTTTCCCGTGGGCATCCGTCACTCTTGTCTTGGAAGACTCTATGCGATCAACGCGTTTGCTGGCTGTGTTAACCGGAGCGCTCGTCCTGGGCTCGGCCTGCGGTGGGGATGATGGGGGGACGGGTCCCAACACCGCCCCAGTGGCGAGCTTTACCGCGCCGAGCTGTACTGCCGGCGTGTCGTGCAGCTTTACCAGTACCAGCACAGACGATAATGCAGTTACCACCTGGAGCTGGGACTTCGATGGAGCCGGTTCTGCCCCCAATGGCACCACGGCGACGGCAGCCTTCACCTTTGGGGCGGCGGGTTCTTTCCCGGTTACGTTGACCGTAGGTGACGCAGCGGGGCTCACCCATGCAGTGACCAACAATGTGATCGTCACTGCCGCGGCGAACACTCCGCCCACGGCCGGGTTCACCTACAGCTGCAGTGGCGGCCTTTGCACCTTCACCAACAGCAGCACCGACGCCGACGGTACCATCGCTACAAACGCCTGGGACTTCGGCGAGCCGTCTTCCGGTGCGGCCAACACGTCGGCCCTGCAGAACCCGACGCACAACTACGCCATTGCCGCCACCACCGATTTCACCGTTACGCTCACGGCCACGGATGACGATGGTGCGACGGACGTGGAAACGCAGGTAGTCAGGGTATCTCAGGATCTGGTGTGCACCGGCGGGGATTGCACACTTGACCTTACTTCCAAGTCGACCATCACCATCACCGTGACTACGGTTGACTGCGAATTCAACAACAACAAACTAGACATCACGCAGCCGATCCAGCAGACGATCTTCGCCGATGGCTGCACCATTGTACCGGGCACTCCGGGGGCTACCATCCAGGTCAATGGCGGAGCGGCCTTCGACGCCGGCACCAGTCTGACGGCAGTATTTACCCAGGGTACCAAGCCGCGGCCAGCTGACCCAGATCCGGGCCCGGCCGCAACCAGAGTGTCGGGAGCGTTCCCGGACTGGACCATCGAGATCGATGATGGTGGAAATGTGGGCGGTCCCGGAGAGCCGGACTTCAACGACATCGTTCTGACGGTACACGCGACCGTAGTTCCCTAACTAAACAGAACTAGCGAGGGGCAGCACCCTCCGCCGGGCCTTCGGGCCCGGTGGATGGCCCCTGGCGCAGGCAAAAACGGCAGCTGCGGCCGATCCGCAGTGTAGCAAACAACCCTTCCCCTGAGGCGCACCATGAGAGCAATTTGGCTCGCAGCACTGATTGCTGGGGCGGGCCTGATTACGGCCTGCAAGGATTCCGACGGCCCGGATGATTCGACCGGTCCGATCAATGAGGCACCCGACGCAAAGTTCTCCTTACAATGCGCGGCGCTCCGGTGCGACTTCACCGACTCCAGCACAGATGATACTGGGGTCGCCGGCTGGAGCTGGTCCTTCGGGGACGCTGGCTCCTCCCCGGACCAGAACCCGGTGCACACCTACACCACCGCCGGCGCGTATGACGTCAGTCTGACGGTCACCGACGCTGAGGGTGAGACGTCCACCATCTCGAAGCAGGCGCTTGCCACCAACCCTGCGGTTGCATCGCTCTCCTGCGAGTCTCCGTCCGCTCCTGGTGGCTTCGTCTCCTGCAAGCTCACCCTGACCGAGCCGGCCGGCTATAAGGTGGTGCTCACCAGCACCAGCTGCGAAGCCCACGGGAATCTGTTCCGGATCACCGAGCCGGTTGTGGATACGCTGACCACGGACGGCTGCTACGAAGTGGCCGGGTCGGAGATCGTCCGGGCTGGACCATATCCGGCCGGTACCGAAATCGGCGCGGAGGTTGTTGCGCCGCTGCTGGCGAATGCACCGCGTCTGAAGGTGACCGGTAACTACCCGGAGTGGGTCCTGGAGTTTGAGGACGGCGGAGACCAGGACTTCAACGATCTGGTGATGACGCTGACCGCTCTGCCGGCCAACTAAGGTTTCAATGGTGAGATGAGCCTCGGCACTGCCACGACGCAACGTGGCGGTTCCGGGGCTTGTTCTCGTTCCCGTACCGACTGAGGAAGACCGTGCTCCGCATGTGGATGGTGGGATGCTTTCTGCTTCCCTTGGCGTGCTCCGATGGTGACGTTCGATCAGCCGCGCTGTCCGCCGACACTGATAGCCTCGGCCTCGCCGACGAGACCCAACCGATGGTGATGTTTCGCTGCGAATCAGGCCGGCTCGGCGCGTACCTGGTGGCCGGTTCGGCCGCGGACGATTCGGATTTCCTGCCCGACGATGCCGTGCGAGTGGACCTCGACTCGGCACCTCCCTGCATCGCAAGCGCTCCCTGAGGGCCACGGGCCCGTGGTACCTTACGATCCATCGACCCATGAACGACAAAACCATTCTCATACCGGCCTATGACTTCAAACCCCTCCTGGGAGGAGTAGCTAACTACGCCCATGAACTGGCCGTCCTGTTCAGCAAGCGGGCCCGGGTTCACGTGGTCAGCCGCAGGCTCCCCGGCATGGAGGACTTTGATCAGAACCTCCCCTACACGATCACCCGGATCCGCGCACCCCATAGCGCGCTGCTCAGCATCCCCCTCTTCGCTCGGGCCCTGCGACCATTGATTCGGGCACACCCCCCGGATGCTGTGTTTTGCCCTACGTGGTTGCCCGAAGGAGCGGCGTGCTGGCAGGCCTTAGGGAAGGCCCCGATTCCCTATTTTGTGGCGGCTCATGGCACAGAAGTGTTTGACAACTTCGCCAGCATGCAGAACCGGGTGCGGACCGTGCTGACGCGAAAGCTCAAGAGGAATGTGTTTCAGGACGCCGAGAAGGTCTTTCCGGTCAGCGATTACACGCGGAGGGCGGTACTCGAGGAAGGGCGGGGCAATGCAAGCAAGGTTGTCACCGTAAACAACGGCGTGAACCCCACGATCTTCAAAAAGCTGACTCTGAGGCCAGAGGTCGCGGCAAAGTATAAGCCCAACGGCGAGAGGCTCCTCCTCACCGTTACCCGTCTCTACCCCTACAAGGGGATAGACCGGGTGCTGGAATCGCTGGCCGCGATCTCACGAGCTGTTCCCGGAACCAAATACTTGATCGTTGGCGCCGGTCCGGACCGTCCGCGCCTGGAGGACCTGGCAGTCCGCCTGGGTGTGCGGAACCAGGTCAGCTTTTTGGGGACGTTGCCGTTGTCTGAAATCGTGGAGCTGTACAATGTGGCCGATCTGTTCCTGATGCTGTCCCGGGAAGCGCCCCCGGACGTCGAGGGCTTCGGCCTGGTGTTCCTGGAAGCGGCGGCCTGCGGACTTCCCTCCGTCGGTGGTCGGAGCGGCGGCATACCGGACGCCATCGAGGAAGGAAGATCCGGCTGGCTGGTGGATCCCTGCGATACGCAAGTAATCGCGGCCACCCTCATCGATCTGCTCAGTTCCGGTGAAAAACTGCGGCGTGCTTCGGAATTTTGCTTAGCCACGGCCCCCCAGAAGAGCTGGGAACGGGTTGCCGACAAGATCTTCGGGGAAATGTTCGACGGAAGGCGCTGACAAAAAGCCCGGGCCGGCGAGATAAGGCCTAGCGACTGTCCAGCTCCCCTAACCCCCGAATTATCCCTGCCACGACCCAGCACTGGCCGAGCGCGATGAGCGGGAGGTACCGGAGAAGAGGGCCGACTGCGCCCACCGCCACGTTCTTTACGACGATCCGGCCGAGCGCCATCGAGACGTAGGCTGGGGCGAGCAGCGTGGCCCGTGCAGGCGTGGTGGGATACCAGCGGCCGAACGGGACGGCCGCGCGGTGTTTCAGGCGAAATCGGCAGCCATACCGGCCGATCTTGTACTGATACCGCAAGTAACTGAGGACCGTGGAACGGGGGTGGCGATGCTCCGAAACCGCCCTCGGCTCGAACACGACGCGCCAGCCAGCCTGGCGGGCTCGCACGCAGAGATCGAAGTCCTCGGCGATCCGTAAGCTCGGGTCGTAGTAGCCGACCTGCTCGACGACTGCGCGGCGGACCAGCATGTTGGCGCCTACGACATAGGGGACGTCGGTTGCGGGCGCTGCCTGATCGACGAGATAGCGGTTCGAGAAGTCGAACGCGGCCGCCGCATAGGTGACCGTGCGGGGGTTCTGGGGATTGGGGCCACCGACGACACCGATCCTGGGGTCCGTCGAGAAAACCGCGCACAACTTCGCCAGGCAATCCGTCGCCGGGACACAGTCGGCGTCTACGATCCAGAAGTAGTCGGTCTTCACGCGCGGCAGCGCGCGGTTGCGGGCCTCGGCCGGACCCACATTTTCGGCGAGCTCGATGAGCTCAATGCGGGGATCGCGACGCTGCCGGACCACCCTGGCGGTGTCATCCGTGCTCGCATCATCGATAACCATGACGGTCGCCACCGGACACGATTGTGCGGCGATAGCGTCCAGACAAACGCCGATGGTGGGTGAGCCGTTGCGGACGGCGATGATGGCGGTGACTGAGGGCTGGCTCATGGGCGCGAAAGGTACGAGGCCACTTGAGACTGGGTCAACCGGGTACCGGATGAGGCTGGGATGCGCCTGTAGCTGGTACTTCGCGAAGCAGTTTGGCTGCGAGTGCACCCGCAACCGCCCCCCGGCAGACCCAACCAAACGTCACGCCGTACATCAAACCGATCAGACCCCACCGAGCCCCGAGCCACGCCGCTATTACTCCGATGCCGGCGCAGGTCCAGCTCACCCAGTTGAGGAACGCGAGCTGCCGGGGGCTCCCCAGCGCCCACACCACGGTTGTCGCGAACCCATCCACCAGCTTGACCGCTCCGCTCATCAGGGCTGCGATCATCAGCGCAGTCGAAAGGTGGTACTTGCCGGCCAGCAGCCAGCCGGCGATCCACGGTGCTACAAACAGGATGGCCAATGCTGCCGCGCTACCGATCAACGTGATAGCCACGGCCTCGCGGCGGACCAGTTGCTGACGCTCCTCGGGAGTGGACGCTGCGCTGAGCCGCGGGAGCAAGGTATACCCGGCTCCCATCTGCAGCATGCGGAAGGGTGATCCGGCGAGGGTCGCTACCACCGCGAAGGTGGCCAGGTCTTCGAGCGTGAGGAGCCGGGGAATCAGCAGGCGTTCGAGCTGCATGAGGAGCAAGGCAGCGGCGGTGATGCCGAGCAGGCTCAGACCCTCCAGAAAGGAGTGTTCCCCGCCTGCCCCTGGAGCCCGTTCGCGCGCGAGTATTCCCCAGCCCACGGTGGACGACATTACGTAGTAAAGGGCGACCAGAGCCGCGAGAACCTCCGGCTTCGCCCCCCCGGCGATCGCCGCAACCGCACCCATGCCGAGAAGTGCCACGGCGAGCCCCTGCGAGAGGCTGAGCGCCATACCAAACCGGAGCCGGCTCTGGAAGATGGCGGAGGCCACGTGGCTGGCCCCTCCTGCGGTGATGCTGACCAGCAGGGCGATCACCAGCGCCGCGTCCATCTGGTACAGCGTCCAGGCCAGGATGGCGGTGACAGTGGCTACGACCACCGAGGTGAGCAGCGGGCGCCCGGGAGAAACCACCCTCCCGGGACGACGGTTGACCTGACCTTCCAGCCCGATCGGCGCCAGGGAGGCTCCGATCTGGACGAGAGCCACGAATAGGGTGAAAACGCCGAACTGTGCGGGTGGAAGTGCCCGCGCCAGCAGCAGGTTGCCCAAGGCATATCCGACCCCGCCGAGGCCGAATCCCATTGCGGTCCGAAGAGCCGAGGAGTGTTGGAGCAGGCGACGCGGCAGAGCACCTCCGTGCATTGTCGTCACGACCGGCTAACAACCCCGGCTTTTCACGTGTGGCATTCATGAAATGATTGCTGTCTGCCCGGCGGAAACTAATGAATCAGGTGGGTGTATGCTGTCGAGCTCCTTCGTATTCCGGGCCGCTGCGTTGCGGACCGGGCCTTGCGCTCCTAACCTTTCAGTGGTGCCGAGACCCTAACCAGATTCGAACCCTCGCCCGCCCAGGGCTGGAGCCAAGGTTTGCCCTTTTTCAAGCGTAAGTCATCGAAGAACCCCGTCGAGAGCCTGGACGCGGCTCGGCTGGCAGCCATCGTCCAGTCGTCTGACGACGCTATCGTGAGCAAGACCCTGGAGGGCGAGATACTCACCTGGAACACCGCTGCCGAGCGGATCTTCGGCTACTCGGCCGAGGAGATGGTGGGAGCCTCGATCTACAAGCTGATCCCGCCTGACCTGCACCATGAGGAGGAGGAGGTCCTCCGGCGCATTGCGCGGGGGGAATCGGTCGCTCATTACGAGGCTATGCGGCTCCGAAAGGACGGCACGCTCATCCCGGTGGAGCTCACGGTGTCTCCCGTCCGGAACGCGGCTGGCAGAGTCGTGGGAGCATCCTCGGTGAAGCGTGACGTCAGCGAGCGACGCCGCGCGGCGGAGATCTCCTCCCGTCTGGCGGCCATCGTGCAATCCTCTGACGACGCCATCGTGAGTAAGACCTTGGAAGGTATGGTGCTCGACTGGAACGGGGCGGCGGAGCGCATGTACGGTGTTTCTGCCCGCGACATGATTGGGCGGTCAATCTACACCTTGGTTCCCCCGGAGCTGCAGCACGAGGAGGCCACGATTCTGGAGCGGGTAGCGCAGGGGGAGCACGTGGCCCACTACGAGACCGTTCGGCTCCGAGAGGGGGGCGGCCGGTTCGACATCTCGCTGACTCTCTCTCCGATTCGGGATACGACCGGCAGGATCATTGGAGCTTCGTCCATTCAGCGCGACATCACCGCGAGCAAGCGCTCGGAGGAGGCGCTCAGGCAGGCCTCGAAGATGGAAGCCATCGGCGCCCTCGCCGGCGGGTTGGCTCACGACTTCAACAACCAGCTTTACGCCCTGAGCGGCTTCTCCCACTTCATCGCTCGTGATGCCGGGCTCAGTCCGGCGGCACGCGCCGATTTGCTGGAGATCCAGAAAACCATCGAGCGGATGGCAAGTCTGACGCGCCAGTTGCTCGCGTTCTCCCGTCAGCAGGTGTTGAGCCCGGAGACGCTCGACCTGAACGCCGCGGTACAGGACACCCGAGTGATGCTCCAGCGGCTGATCGGCAGCACCAACCCCATCGAGCTGACGCTCGGGCCAGGGCCCAAGTGGGTGCGGGTGGATCGCGCCCAGCTGGTCCAGGTGCTGCTGAACCTGGTGATTAACGCCCGGGACTCGATGCCGGGCGGTGGCCGGATCGAGCTACGTACAGAGACCATGGAGGTGAGTCCAGCCCACGTGTTCGATGTGGCCCGGGAGGCGCTGGAGCCTGGAGCATACGCGGAGCTGACCGTGCGGGATTGGGGCGAGGGGATCGCGGCTCAGCACCTCCCCCATATCTTCGAGCCGTTCTATACCACCAAGGAGGTGGGACTCGGCACCGGCCTCGGTCTCGCCACGGTGGAGGGAATTGTCTCCCAAAGTGGCGGACGCATCCAGGTAGAGAGTGTCGTAGGGCAGGGCACCACCGTCAGGGTCCTGTTTCCGCTCAGTGCGGAGCCGGAACCGGTACCGCGGTCCGGGGGAGTGGCTCAGAGTCGGGGGAAGTCGCGCGGTCGGATTCTGGTGGTGGACGATGAGGACTCCGTCCGCGTGGTGGTGGCCCGTACCCTCCAGGCGGAGGGTTACGAGGTGCTCCGGGCTCGGGAGGGCAGGGAAGCGCTGCGGGAGCTCGAGGAGATCGGCGGTGCGGTAGATCTGGTTATCACCGACCTGGTCATGCCTGGCGTCGGGGGAGTGCAGCTCGCACGAGAGCTGCACCAGAGATACCCGACTCTCCCCCTCATATGGATGTCGGGCCATCCACGGGAAACAGAGTTCCCCCGCGAGATCCCAGGCAAGTACCAGACGTTTCTGATGAAGCCGGTGGCGCCCGACGTCCTGCTGGATGCCGTCGCCCGTGTTTTGGAGCAAGCCAGGACTCAGGGGGCGGAAAGCTAACTTCAATTGGCCCTGGTGGATTCGAACCACCATTAACGGATCCAAAGTCTCCCAGCGAGTAGGCGAGCTTACAGTCTCCTCATGGTAGATCAGCCACTTGGCGGGCTTTTCCCCCCCGCTATTCCCGTTGAATACCAGCTTTGCACTGGTCAAACTGGAGTAAACCTGGAGCAACCTCCTGGATCGGGATGCGGCGAATCCGCATCCTTAAACCATTGACGCAGCGGGGGACCGCGTCGGTCGTGCCAGCGTCCAAAGCCTTCAGTAATCCAGCTATAGCACTGCCCAGCCCCACGCAGTCCAATGCGATACGACCACACAGGGATTAAGTGCAAACGGTACGGACGCCATACTTGGACGCCCACCACCTACGGGACTTCAGTCGGGACTGCGAACGATCTCGAATCCGGCCGGGAGGACGTGGTTCAACGAGCAGTTGCATCTGCGCCGCAGCCAGGATCACCTCACTCAGATTTCACCTGGATGTTTCCGGGGCTGCTCTCGCGAAGAATCGGAAAATCCGGTCGCGTGGTGCAGTGCGCGAGATCGCCTCCGGGCGGGGGAAAAAATACCAGACTAGCAAGATCTACTGGCTGCGGGCCCTCCCCCATGTCCAGCACTCTAAATATCATGGGCCGGCCGGTTCGATCTGGCACTTCCTCTCCGTTGAAGGTTAGCCGTCTGATCTCCGCACCGACCCAGGCCTGTTGGCCCAGAACCGCTAGGCAGGTCACATCAGCGTGCACTGTGACCTCATCACCAGTGAAGCGAACATCGTGAACCTCTACCTGCCCGGTGGCTGTTGTGAAAGCGTCGGTTGAAGTTGCGGTGAAGGAGTATCTCTGTTCTACGACGTTCTGGACCGGAGTTCCGTGGACGTTCACGTGCCCGCTCGCCCTCGGGCCCTTATTCAATGCCCCCGTACCCTGGGCCGGTCCTGGCGCCATCGGCTCGGATGCCGGTCCATCGCATGCGAACATTACGGTGCATAGACCAAACGTCAGCGCAAAAAATCTCCGGTTGCTTGTCATTACTGCCTCCGTTGTAGGGCTCGCGTGGCTTGAGGGTCAACCATCTCGGCAATTATTGGTGCCTGCTTGCGGGTGGCTTGCCCGCTCGGTACCGTAGACAGTACCGTGAGAACCTGCCGGTTGGGTGACCTGCCGCTGCCTTCGCGCTGCCCTGGAGGCTAGGACCCGTACGCTCTCCTCAAATGCCATGATCCGGCTTCGTTTGCTGGGATCCATCGAGCTGCAGGACGATACAGGGCACGAACTGCGAGCTGTCCTCGCTCAACCAAAGCGCTTGGCGATCCTCGGGTATCTGGCTGCAGCCTCGCCGCTTGGGCCCCACCGGCGCGACACGCTTTTGGGACTCTTTTGGCCAGATCTTGACCAGGAGCACGCCCGAAACGCCCTCAGCAAAGCGGTCCAGTTCCTCCGTCGGGCGCTGGGCGATGCGGCGATCGCCTCGCGAACACCAGACGAGCTGTCCCTAAACCCGGCAGAAATCTGGGTAGACGTGAGGGCGTATAGCCATGCGCTAGAGACAGATCGTCTCGAGGAAGCGCTCGAGCTCTATCGCGGGGATCTCCTTCCCTCGTTTTTCGTCTCTGGAGCCACAGGGTTTGAGGAGTGGCTGGAACGGGAGCGAGCCGCCTTACGTGGCCAGGCCGCAGCAGCTGCGCGGATCCTTGCCGAGCGACACGAGCTCGGGCGCCATCCCACCCTCGCGGTAGCCTGTGCGCACCGAGCGGCCGAACTTGGCAACGGTGACGAGCGGCCTATCCGGCGGCTGATCGAGCTCTTAGATAGGCTGGGTGACCGGGCCGGCGCCGTGCGCGCCTACGAGGACTTCGTGCGGAAGCTGGCGTCAGAGCTCGAGGTGGAGCCTTCGCCAGAAACTGCTGCCCTTATCGCGCGGGTGCGAACCTCCAGCGAGCGGTGCTTAGCACCGAACTCCGTATCGGTGCCTCCGAATTCATCGCAACCGACTATTGCTCGGCTGACTGCGGCTCTCGCTCATCGCTACAAGATTGAGCGCGAGCTTGGTGCGGGAGCTATGGCAGTGGTCTTCCTCGCACACGATTCGCGGCATCACCGCCGAGTCGCGATCAAGGTCCTAAGACCGGAGCTGACGCCATGTATGGGCGTGGATCGGTTTCTCCGCGAGATAGACATCGCTGCCGATCTTATGCATCCGCACATCCTTCCCGTGCACGATTCCGGGGAAGCGGACGGACTTCTCTATTACGTAATGCCGTATGTAGAAGGTGAGTCGTTGAGAGGTCGGTTGCAGCGTGAGCACCGGCTGCAGCTTGAGGATGTACTCCAAATCGGGATTGAGGTTGCGGACGCGCTTTCCCACGCCCACCACCGGGGCTTCGTCCACCGCGACATCAAGCCAGAGAACATTCTGCTGGGCGGAGGCCACGCGCTCGTCACCGATTTCGGGATCGCCCGCGCGATAGGGGCGATCGGAAACTATCCGTCGGTACGAGGGCTCGGGAGCGGCACCCCGGCCTATATGAGCCCGGAGCAGGCCTCCGGTGCTGACCCTATTGACGGGCGGACCGATGTGTATGCGCTGGGCTGCGTCATGTACGAAATGCTCAGCGGCCGGCAGTCGTTTGTCGAAGATCGGGTCGACGATACGGCTTCGCAGCGGCTCTTCCCGTCCCCTCACCGGCTCACGGATCTACTGGAAGCGGTGAGCCCCGCGCTCGAAACCGCCATCTCGAAGGCAATGGCTCGAGCCCCCGCTGACCGGTTCTCGGGGGTGGCGGAGTTTGCAGCGGTTTTGAGACAGGAAGCCGGGTTAGCGGTGCTGAATCGCAGCACCACTGCCGATCTGATTCTCCCCGGTGGATCGAACCGCGGCGGCGCCTCCGAAGTTTCGATTCCCGAAAAGGAGCCAAAGCCTAGGAAGGCTCGCCGAAGCCACGACAAGCGACGACTTGCCGGCAGCCTTCTTGTCGTCGCTCCAGTCGTAGCGCTTGGCCTATTCTGGCTGGGCACCGCTCGTGAAGCGCGTCCCGGAGGTCTTGGAACGGCAGTGCAAATCACGTTCGAACCCGGGCTGGAGATCGAACCCACTCTATCGCCTGACGGTCGGTTCGTGGCATACAGCGCCCCAACGCCGGCGGGAACCCTGATCTATTTGCGTCAGGCGGGTGGACGGGCTTTGCCTATCGCACCGAACGCCGAGCCGACCCAACGTCGGCCCCTCTGGTCGCCGGACGGGACGAGGATTCTATTCTTGCAGGGCCCCGATCTTGCGGCGGTACCCGTACTCGGGGGAATGCCGACGACTATTGTGCGCGCAGGACGCGGCCGCGCGGCGGTAGATGCGGCCCCGGTGGGTTGGCGTGATGGCGTCGTCGCGGCAGCCTGGGCGCCAGATGGAGGTCAAGTCGCGTACGTCATCGGCGATTCCGTATATGTCAAATCGCTCGACGGAGGTACCCCCCGGCCGGTGGCTGCAAGGGCGGATATTCACTCACTTGCCTGGGGGCCTGACGGACGCCGCATCGCGCTGGCCACCGGTAACGTTCAATACGAGGGTGGCGAGATCGCTATGCTTGGAAATGGGGGAGTTAGCGAGATTCTGATTGTCCGCGCAGATGCTGCTGCACCGCCGGTGGCTGTAACAGGTCGGGCGTCACTCAACACAAGCCCGGCTTGGACGCCGGATGGGAAGCACCTGCTATTCATCTCCGACCGCCACGGTCCCCGCGACGTTTATCTGATTCGCGTGGATGCCTCAGGCCGTCCGCGCGGTGAGCCGACCAGGGTGACGACCGGACTCAATCCACACACAATCGCCCTCTCTGCCGGCGGGGAGCGGCTTGCCTACTCGGCGTTCACCATCAAGTCCAATGTCTGGTCGGTACCCCTCTCACCAACTGGGCCTGCTGCGGCCAGCCAAGCCGTACCGGTTACAACCGGAACCCAGTACATCGAGGGCTTGGTGCTCTCGCGCGACCTCAAGCGGGTTTACTTCGCCTCCAATCAGCGGGGGAACTTCGACATTTACCGGGTAGACTTGCCGGCGGGAGAGCCGGTCCAGATAACAACCGATCCAGCCGACGAGTGGGAGGCGGATGAATCGCCCGACGGTCGATGGCTGACGTTTTATTCCCTGCGGCATGGCACACGTGACATCTTCGTGATGCCGACCCAGGGTGGGACAGCCGAGCGCGTTACCTCGGATCCGGGTGAGGAGCGTTATCCACACTGGTCACCGGACGGATCAACAGTGAGTTTCACGACAGACGATTCGCCAGCAGCCAATGGTACATTCATCGTTTCCCGTGGTCCCGGGGGCCGATGGAGTGCTCCGCGGCAGGTGTCGCCTCACGTGGGACAATCTGTCTGGAGCGCCGATGGTAAGTCGATCCTCAGGGTAGTGAATGATCGCATCGCAGCAGTGCCTCTCGACGGCCGCTCACCCCGGCAGCTCTATGCAGTCCGGTCCGGCTCACCCGATCCGACCCCCACTTTCGTTTTCGGACGCTTGCCAAACCTCGGCGGGTTTATCCCATTTAACGCGTGGGGGCCGGACGGTGAATCATTCTGGGGGTTGCCGGAACGCGGTGGACGGCCGCGGCTGCTCGCGCGCGCCAACGATCTCACAAATGTCAATAGCGGCACCGGGATGAGGGGCGTCAACACGGACGGCGCCCGGCTGTACTTCACCATGGACGACCGCGAGAGCGATATTTTTGTGGTCGAGGTGAGGAGATGAGGTAAACTGACCCTTTTGCGAACGGTGTTCCGGCTGAATGCGGGGCTCCGCTGAGTTGCGTGGGTAATCCTCGGAGTAACAGGGTGTTCGGTGGTACGTACTCAGGAACGAAACTAGAGCACCTTTTCGTAAGTCCAATTGGCCCTGGTGGATTCGAACCACCATTAACGGATCCAAAGTCTCCCCGTGCAGAGTCTACCTTACAGCCTCGCCTAGCCATTTCAACCACTTAACGGTGCTTCCACTGTATCGCTTAGGCAAGCACAGGACTTTCACCCGCGAAACTGGAGCAAACCTGGAGCAAGTCCTGGTTTCCAGCAGTTGAGACGTGGCTCTGTCTTGATAACATAATGAGAGCCATCCTCAGACCACGGGGGCACTGAAGCCCGGTGACGACTTTGATCGTGCCGGGCTTCAGCTTTTTTCAGCAGTGTGAGTTAGAGCACCTCAGAATCCAGAAACAGCGAAGAAAGTGTCACTCTGAGCGAAGCGAAGGCCTGGACTCCGCGCCCTTGCGCGTTCGGCCCCTCGCTGTGCTCAGCGTCACAGGCCGTTACCTCAACGGCTTAAGGCCGGCACGGACCTCGGCTACGAAGAGCTCGGGCTGCTCCCAGGCCGCGAAGTGCCCGCCTTTAGGGAGCCGGTTGTAGTGAATCAGCTTGGGATAGGCTTTTTCGGCCCAACTCCGCGGCACCTGATAGAGCTCGTCAGGAAAGACGCTCACGGCTACCGGAATGGTGACGCCCTTCGGCCCGAAGAAGGACGCCGTGTTTTCCTTATAGAGGCGACCCGAGGAAATTCCCGTGTTCGTCAACCAGTAGTGGGTGATGTTGTCGAGGACGTCGTCTCGGGTGAGGCCCTCGGTCTGACCGTCGAAGAC
>DATMDQ010000085.1:0-67770 GCA_035557715.1 Gemmatimonadales bacterium | reverse complement strand
TGCGGTCCTCTACCCGGAGCACCCCGTTCGGGATGGTGCGTGACCCGAGGTTTGCGAAGGTGCTATAAGCCGCGATCATCTCCAGCGGGATCACATCGGCCGACCCGATGTGAATCGAGGGGAACGCGGGCACCCGGGTGGTGATGCCGAACTTGCTCGCCTCACTGATTACGGCCTGCTCACCCAGTTCCATGCCCAGCTTGATGGCGATGATGTTACGTGAGAGGTAGAGTGCCCGACGCAGTGTCATCGGCCCATCGAATTCCAGGTCGTAGTTCTGCGGCGCCCAGGGCGGCTCGGTGGGATCGAGCTCGACGGTGAGCGGGTCGTCCACCATCACATGCGACAGCGGATAGCCGGCCTCGACCGCTGCCGCGTACACGATCGGTTTGAAGGTCGACCCCGGCTGCCGTAAGGCCTGGGTAGCGCGATTGAACTTGCTGTCATCGAAGTCGCGCCCACCCACCATTCCCCGGATGTATCCAGTCTTGGCCTCGAGTGTGACGGCCAGGCCCTGGAGATACGGCGTCGTGGTCCGGCTGTTGTTGTCGCTGTTGTCGGTCCGTGCGTCCATGTACTGACGGTAGGTCTCGTGGGTGAACTTCCCGTCGGCGCCGCTCTCGATGGCTTCCAGCCGTGCCTCCAGCGCCCGCTCGGCGGCCTGCTGAATATCGAGATCCAGGGTGGTGTAGATCCGGTATCCCGAGGTGTAGAGCTCGCGACCGAATCTGGCCTCCAACTGCTGGCGCACATACTCCACGAAGTATTCGGCCACCCCGCTGAAGTCGGAGTGGGAAGACAACAGCAGCGGATAGGCCTTCCAGCGCTCGGTGTCCTCGGCGTTCAGCAGGCCGTTGTCCCGCAGCAGATTCAACACCGTGTTGCGGCGTTGGATGTTGAGGTTGGGATTTCGGCGCGGGTTGTAGCGGGTGGGAGCCTTCGGGATGGCGGCGAGGGTGGCCGCCTCCGCCACGTTGAGGTCTCGGACCGATTTCCCGAAGTATCGCTGCGAGGCGGCTTCGACGCCGTAGGCGCCGTTGCCGAGCGGGATCTGGTTCAGGTAGATCTCGAGAATCTTGTCCTTGGGATACTTGCGCTCGATGTCGAGCGCCACATGGGCTTCCCGAAGCTTGCGCCGGAGCGACTTATCGGTGCCGCTGATGTCTTCGTCCCAGATGTTCCGCGCCAGCTGCATCGTGATGGTCGAAAAACCTTCGGCGAACCGGAGCGCGAAGACGTTGGTCTTGATTGCACCAAACACCCGGTACCAGTCGATGCCGTGGTGGCTGTAGAACCGCTTGTCCTCCGTGGCCAGGAACGCGGTTTTCACAAAGGGCGACATCTCCCCCAGGGGGATCACCGTTCGGCGCTCGAGCCCGAGATCGGTGATCAGCCGTCCGTCCGCGGCGTAGACCTTAGAGGCCTGGTCCGGATCGTAGCCACCCAGCTCCTCGATGGAGGGGCAGGTATTCCCGGCACAGGCGCGGCTCCATGCCGCCACTAGAACGGCGAGCCCAAAGGCAACCGCGGCGAGGAGTCCGACCAGAAGGTTGCGACGCGCCCGCGGGGACAGGCGTCTGGGGCTCAGGCGCGACCGTCGGAAGCCGTTCCCCGGCGGATAATGGGAAGTCTGAGGATCCATCGGATCCTGTGGGTGGGTCATCTGAGCAAGCTAGCCGATTGCAAGGCTCGATTCCAGCGGGTACCATTGGCGCCTATGCCCGACCTTCTCGAGACGCTGGCGGCCCGTGGCTTGCTCCAGGACGCCACCGCCGACCTGGCCCAAAGGCTCCAGAAAGGACCACTGACGGCCTATGTCGGCTTCGACCCGACCTCCGACTCGCTGCACGTAGGAAGCCTAATCCCCGTGATCGGCGCGGCCTGGCTGCAGCGATTCGGGCACACACCGATCGTGCTGATCGGCGGGGGCACCGGGATGGTCGGTGACCCCAGCGGCAAGCGCTCGGAGCGGCCGATCCTTCCCCTCGAACACATCGATCGCAATGCCCAGGCGATCCAGGCTCAGCTCGCCCGATTCCTGAGCTTCGACGGCAGCGGCAGCAATAGCGCCCGGCTTCGTAACAATGCGGACTGGCTGCGCGATCTGCCGCTCATGGACTTTCTCCGCGAAGCTGGCCGCCACCTCACGCTGGGATTCATGCTTCAGAAGGACAGCGTGCGCAGCAGGCTGGAGAGTGGCATCAGTTACACCGAATTCAGCTACATGGCCATTCAGGCCTACGATTTCTGGCATCTCTTTCGAACCGAGGGCTGCGAGCTGCAAGTCGGCGGCGGCGATCAGTGGGGCAACATCACGGCAGGGATCGAGCTGGTCCGCAAGCGCGAAGGGCAGCAGCTTCACGGACTCGTCTTTCCTCTGATTACCAACGCGTCGGGCGCAAAGTTCGGGAAGAGCGAGGTCGGCAACATCTGGCTCGACCCGGCCAAGACCAGTCCGTACCAGTTCTACCAGTTCTGGATCAACACCGATGATCGCGATGTCGAGCGCTACCTCAAGCTGTTCACCTTTCTGTCACTGGACGAGATCGCCGAAACCATGGCGACCCACACGAGGGATCCTGGAAAGCGGACCGCGCAGCGGCTCCTGGCGGCGGACATGACGACTCGGGTTCACGGTGCCTCCGAGGCGGAGCAGGCGATGGAGACGAGCCGCGCACTCTTTGAAGGGCGTGGTGTCACGGTGACGCCAGGAACAGGAGAGCTTGTGCTCACCGGTCACGCGCCTACCGTGACGGTGTCTCGCGCTGGGCTGCGGGATCTATCGCTTGTGGAGCTGTTATTGGCGAGTGGTCTGGCGAGTTCGAAGGCCGATGCGCGCCGCGGGATTCAGGGCAAAGGCTTCTACATCAACGACGAGCCTATCGAGACCGTCGATCGCATGCTAAGCGAGGACGAGCTTCAGGGCCCGCCGGACGCCCGCTTCGTCATCCTGCGGAAGGGAAAGAAGAACTATGTCCGCCTGGTCCTCGAAAGCTGACCCTACCAGCGTCTCCGCCGGGTGCTGCTGCTGCGTGGAGGCTTGGCACCGAGCAACCCGAACAGACCGCGCATGACCTCTCTCACAACCGTTCTCCCCGTCGGCGAGGATACAGCGTCCCGGGCCATCTCCCCCATGGTTTTGTCCGGTGGCGATGCCGAGCGCTCCGGTGCTGGCTGGGCGGCCGGAGGTGTGGTGCGTTCCATTCTTGCGGCCAGGATCTCGCGCGCGCTCTCGCGGTCCAGCGGCTTGCCGTACTCCGCCAACAGGCCCGACTGGCTGATATCGGCCTGAAACTCCTCCGGCGTCAGCGGGGCCATGCGCGACGCAGGGGGTATGAGCCGGGTTGCGACGACCGGCGTCGGCGTCCCCCGGCTGTTGAGCACGGTGACCACCGCCTCGCCGATCCCGAGCGACGTGAGGGTCTCGCCCAGATCATAGAAAGTTGTCTTGGGAAAGGTCCGCACCGTGGCCTTGAGCGCCTTGTCATCGTCCGGAGTATGCGCGCGCAATGCGTGCTGGATCCGATTTCCCAGCTGTGCGAGCACACCCTCGGGAACGTCCTTGGGAGTCTGCGTCACGAAGAACACCCCGACGCCTTTCGAGCGGATCAGTCGAACCACTTGCTCGATCTGGTCGAGAAACGCCTTCGGTGCATCGTCGAACAGCAGGTGAGCCTCGTCAAAGAAGAAGACCAGCTTCGGCTTCGGCAGGTCTCCCGCCTCTGGCAGGTTGTGGTACAGCTCAGCCAGCAGCCACATCATGAAGGTCGAGAAAAGCTTTGGCCGGTCCGCGACGTCGGGCAGCTCCAGGGAGGTGACCACGCCACGTCCATCGGGGGTTATCTGGAGCATGTCCTTCACGTCGAACTCGGGCTCGCCGAAGAATCGCTCGGCCCCCTGGGATTCGAGCTCCACCATTTTCCGCAACAGGACGCCCACCGACGCGCTGGACATGCCGCCGTACTGGGCCAGTGCGGCCTTGCCATCTTCCGACCCGAGGAATTGAAGCACCGCCCTCAGATCGTGAAAATCGAGCAGTGGAAGCCGATTGTCGTCCGCGTACTTGAATACCATGGTCAGGATGCTGGTCTGGGTTTCGTTCAATGACAGTACCTTGCCCAGCAGCAACGGTCCGAAGGAGCTCACGGTTGCACGCAGTTGCACGCCCAGCGCACCAGTAAGGCTGACAAACTCGACCGGCACGCCTTGCGGCTTCCAGGCCCAGCCAATCTCGCTCGAGCGTCCGCTCACCCGGGGCGAGGCCTCGCCCGGGACTGCCAGGCCCGAGAGATCGCCCTTCATATCGGCCAGAAATACCGGTACCCCCTGAGCCGAGAGCTGTTCGGTGAGCAGCTGCAGGGTCCTGGTTTTCCCCGTGCCGGTGGCACCTGCTACCAGTCCGTGGCGATTGGCCATCGCCAGCGGAAGGCGAATCTTCGGCTCCTGGTGGACCTGAGGTCCCTCCAGTGCTGCGCCCAGGACCAACGACGGCTCGCTGGTACCGTAGCCCGAAGCCAGCATCTCGGTAAACGCGGTCATGACTCCCCCAATATGTCGACCACCCGCTCCATCTCCTCCACGGTATTGTAGAGATGGGGACTGAGCCGGATAGCGCCTTCCCGCATGCTGGCAATGATCCGTGCCCCCTTCAGCCGCCGAAACGCGTCGCCCACATCAGGCGGCCGCACGCAGAGAATTCCCGAGCCCCGCTTACCCCCCGGTGACACCACGCGCACCCCCCGTCGCGCCGCCCAGGCCAGCACCGGAGCATGTAAGGCCTGAAGGTGCTCGGCGATGCGCGGAATGCCCACGGAGAGCAAGAGGCCCAGCGAGGCGTTCATCCCGGCAAAGTCCTGATACGGAAGCGTGATCAGCTCGAATCGCCGGGCGTCTCCCCGCAGGGTGTCGCGGTACTCGGTAAGCCGGGTGAAGTCCTCGGTGCCTTCGAACGCCATCCATCCGGTAACCGACGGAGTCAGCTCGCGCACCAGCTCCCGGCGGACATACACGAAGCCTGAGCCCCAGGGCGAGAGCAGCCACTTCTGCGCGCCACAGGCCAGGATGTCCACCGGTGTTGTCCTCACATCCACCGGTAGCTGCCCCACACCCTGGATGGCATCCACCACCAGATAGGTCCCTGAGGCTCGCGTTGCGGCCGAGAGCCGGGCCAGGTCGACCGTGTACCCGTTACTGAACTGCACCAGCGACACCGCGAGCACCTTGACCCGAGGGTCGCCGAGCCGGTCCAGCAGATGGGCTTCGTCCGGCCATCCTTCGTTCGTGGTCGGCGCGAGCTCGAGCGTAATGCCGCCGTCCTTGAGCAGCATCCAGGGGTAGATGTTGGCCGGAAACTCCTTGTCGCTCGCCAGCACGATGTCACCCGGGCGGAGCGGCAGAGATCGGGCCGCCATGCTCAATCCGAATCCGGTGTTGATGGTAAGGGCGATCTCCTCGGGGACCGCCCCGATCAGCTCCGCTGCCAGCCGGCGCGACTCGGCCATGGTGGCGAAGAGCTCACGATCGGGAAGTTGAAAGGGGGCGGAACGCTTCCGGTTGAACTCGTCCAGCACCTTCCGGGTGCGCTCCGGCAGCGGACCGACGCTGGCGTTGTTCAGGTAGATGGTATCGGCGGTCCAGGGGAATTCCTGGGCGCGAAGAGAGGCGAGGTCCTGGGCCGGTGAGAGGTGAGAAGTAAGCGGTGAGAGGGAACTCCCCTTCACCGCAACCCCCTCCCCTGGATTTCCCTTCTCGCTTCTCACCTCTCACCTCTCACTTCGTAGCTTGGGATCGTACGCCTCACGAAGCGCGTCGCCCACCAGGTTGAAGCCGAGCACCGCCGCACCGATGGCGAGGCCGGGAGCGAACGAGATCCAGGGGGCGACGCGCAGCAGGTCCCGGCCATCGGCCACCATGGCCCCCCAACTTGGGGTGGGCGGCTGCGCCCCCAGTCCCACGAAGGAGAGCGCGGCTTCGGCCATGATAGCGCCCGCTATGCCCAGGGTAGCCGCAATGATGACCTGGGTGCGCACATTGGGGAGGAGATGCCGCAGCAGGATCCGGCGGTCACGAGCCCCCAGCGCACGGGCGGCCAGGACGAACTCGGAGTGGCGGAGGACCAGAACCTGGCTTCGAACCAGTCGGGCCATGCCGGCCCAGCCAACGACCCCGATGACGACGAAGACTACAGGCAGCGAGGGCTTGACCGCCGCGGCTACCGCGATGAGCAGGAGAAGGGTGGGGAACGCGAGGGTGATGTCGGCCAGACGCATCACCAGGGCATCGACCCAACGGCCGTAGTAGCCGGCCAACAGGCCAAGCAGCACGCCGAGGGTCACCGACACCGACTGGGAAATGATGCCGACGGAAAGGGACAGGCGGGCCCCGTAGAGCACCCGGCTGAGGACGTCGCGCCCCTGGGTATCGGTCCCCAGGAGGAATCGCGACCCCGGCTCGACCAGGTAGGCGTTCCTGAGGTCGCCCGTGATAGGGTTGTGGGGCGCTAGCCAGGGGGCGAACACCGCGGCAATCACCACTACCGAGACGAAGCAGAGCCCCAGCTGAAAGAATCGATCCCGCCGCAGCCGCTCCCCTAGCACACTCTGTGGCATCCTGCTCCCGTGTCCTGGGTTACCCGTTCCGAGGGTGAGCCGGGCACATCCTTCTGGCGTCGGCTCTCACCGCGCCGAGCGCACGATTCTTGCATTTTTGGATCGGCGGCGGATCCGAATGCAACCTTTGGCAGGGCGATCATGTGATACCGGATAGCCCCTTTACCCTGGTCCTGAGTGGCGGCGGCTTGAAAGGGCTGGCCCACATCGGCGTGCTGCGGGCCCTGGAAGAGCGAGGCCTGGTGCCGAACCTGGTTGTGGGCTCCAGCATCGGATCCCTTATTGCCGCGGCCTGGGCCGCCGGGGTGCCCGCCCAGAAGATGGAGGCTCGAGCCCGCCTGGTTCGCCGCCGGGACGTCTTCCAGGTTGCCCGTGCGGACGTGGCATTTCGCCGCCTTCTCGCCCCCGCCCTCTACCGTCGCGAACCGCTCGAAGCCCTTATCGCCAGCCTGGTTGGAGACGTCACTTTTGGCGATCTCCAGCGCCGACTCCTGATCAACACCGTCGATCTACACTCCGGCATGCAGGTCATGTGGGGGCTCCCCGGTCTCCGCACAGCCCGGGTGGCCGACGCGGTGGCCGCCTCCTGCGCCCTGCCGGGAATTTTCCCGCCGCGGGAGATCAACGGTCGGGCGTACGTCGATGGGGCCGTGGTCGAGAATTTACCAGTGCGCATGGCCGCTTCGCTGGGCCAGGGTCCGATCCTCGCGATCAACGTTGCCGCCACCAGCGTCCTCCGCTCGGAGGTGGAGACTCAGGGCTTTGCGGCCACCTACATCCGGGGTCTCGAGATCGTGATGCAGACCCAGATCGAATCTCAGCTGCGAGACTGGAAGGGCCCGCCTCTGGTGCTGGTGCAGCCCCGGGTGGAGCACATCTCGATGTTCGCATTCGACAAGACTGAGGAGCTGATCGAGTCGGGCTACCGTGCCACCGCCAACACCCTGGACCAGCTCGGTACCCGGCTCGGCGGCATCAGCGAGGGCATGCACCCGGTTCGCAGGCTCCGCGTGCTGGTGGACGAGGCTCGCTGCGTGGGTTGCGGGTCATGCGTGATCCAGGCCCCTCAGGTATTTCGGTTGGACGCCCGGGGCAAGGCAGAGGTGATGACCCCCGTCCAGAGCTGGTCCCCCATCGATGGCGCCTACGTACTCAATTGCCCCACCTACGCAATCAGCGTGCGTCCCGAAGACTCTGCGGCCTGACCTCAAAGATGAACACGGCGGCACCCTCCTGTCGAAACGGCAGCAGGTTGCGAAGCGGTGTACGGTAATATCGGCGGATTCGGATGCGGCCCCAACTCGAGAGTGCGCGCGCCAGGGTGTTACGGTCGTACTGGTGCTTGCGGTCCGGATCCCCGAAGTGTTTTCCCACCGGAGTAGTCCCTACCAGGACGCCGCCAGGAGCAAGGAATTCAACCAGCTGCCCTACGAACGCCGCATCGTCCCGGATGTGCTCGATCACTTCGTTGCAGTAGACCATATCGAACTGGCCGGGGCCCGGCGGAACGGTCGTGAAGGCGGGATGCGGCGCCGCACCACGGAATTTCTCGGCCTGGCTGATAGCCGCGGTGGAGATGTCGTAGCCCACCGCTTCCGCTCCGAGTTGCTGGAGTCGCAAGGTGAAGATGCCGTCCATGCACCCGAAATCGAGAACCCGTTTCCGCTCGGGGGGAAATCGCCGCAGCAGTACTCGTTGGCGCCAGAGCAGGTGTCGCATGCGCCAGTCCAGGTCGAGCCCGCGCGGGCCCTGGTGATCGAGCCACTCCCGGTACCGCTGGTCGTAGTCCGATCCGGTCGACGGCTGGGGAGCTATTTCGATGTTCACCGCGCCACCTCCTGACGGGCAGATTCTCCCAACTCATGACCGATGCCGGCAAGCTCGCTGGTCACTCGCTCCCAATTGTAGTAGGTCTCGACAGCCCGGCGGCCTTCGGCGCCCAACCGGCGAGCCAGCTCGCGGTCGCCCAGCAGCCTCCGCACCGCGGCCGTCGCAGCCTCGGCCCCTGCGGCTTGTACCAGGAATCCCGTCTCCCCATCACGGACCGCATCCGGGATACCACCTCCCGACCCGCCAATGACGGGGATCCCCGAAGCCGAGGCTTCACTGAGCGAAATGCCGAAACCTTCCACCATGAGGCCCGCCGGCCGGGAGAGCCCCATGTAAATCTCGGCGGTGTTATAGAGTGCTGGCAAATCGGCATCGGGAACGTCGGTCAGAAACCGGACCCGGTCGGTCACGCCGAGATTCCGCGCCAGACCCTCGAGGTCGCTCAGCCGGTCGCCCCGTCCGACTACAAGGTAGCGCAGGTCGGGATACTCCATACGTAGGGCGGCAAGCACCTGTAATACCGTGTCGATGCCCTTGTGCGCCGCCAGGCGTGCGACGGTCAGCAACCAGCGGCCCTCCGCCAGATCGTACCGAGCCCGAACCGCCGATGAATCAACTCCGGGCCGAAAACGCTCGGGATCGGTCCCCAGCGGGAGCAGCCGCACAGCGATATCCTTGCCGTTCAATCCCAGCTCTTCCAGCAACGATAAGGCCTCGTCCCGGGTCCAGCGACTGATGGCCACCAGGACCGAGGCCGAACCGATCAAGGTACGCGCCCCGGCGCGTTTCAGGGCGGAGTGGCGGATACGATGCCGCAGCAGGAGGAGATCGGTCCCGTACAGCACAATTCCGTAAGGGACTCCAAGCCGCCTCCGGATCCAGCGGGCAGGATATCCGGCCGGCTTGAGATTGCCGCACCAGACAAACTCCGGCTGGACGGAGCCCGCCAGGGTGACCGCCCGATGAGACCAGCGCAGCAATCCCTGCACCGTGCGCAGCCGGCGACTGGGCACGTCCAGGCGATCGACCCTGTTGGGCAGGACGCCATCGACCTCAGCACTGCCCGGGTGCTGTCCGGTCGACACGAGCAGAGTCCCTGGCGGATAGCGCTTGGCCAGCTCGCCCATCATGCGGGCGATGCCCCCGCCGATGGGAGGAAAGTCGTAGGTGAGGAGAAGTTGAACCGGCATCTGCATGTGACCATGAACCTAGGGTCAGGTTCGCGGCTGTGTCCCCCGCGCCGCCTCGAGTGCCCAGAGATGCGCCTGTTTGAGAAAGGCGGTGTAGCCCCCAAGCATCGAGCTCACCAGGCCCGGTCGTCCGTCGGCGATGCCCCCCTGGAGCAGATACGCCTTGAGAAAGCGACCAATCGGACGGGTGAGAAGGCCCCAGGCACTCGCCCGCCGTCCTTGCTCGTAGAGCTCCTCCGCACCCCAGAGGGCGAACCGGTTCATCTTGTCCAGCTGGTGCTGGAGGTCGCGATAGGGAATATGGAGCAACGGAGCGCTCAGCCAGCCAACATCGGGTAATGGCTCGAGATGCTCGTGGACCCGGCGATTCACAAAACGCCGCTCGCGAGGAAAGAGTCTCGTCACCCAGTCGTGTCCCCAGTGGCCCCTGGTCAGCTCCCGACCGAGGTAGAAGTTGCGCCGGCGGACCCGATAGGCGTCGTGCCGCGGGGCAGCGACTGTGAGCGCCACCTCGTTCCGCAGCGCCTCGGTAAAACGCTCGTCCGCGTCCAGCGCGAAGACCCAACTGTTGCGGGCGCGCTCGATGGCTGCGTTCCTCTGCGCCGCGATCGTGGCACCGGCGTTCTCCAGCACGATCGCGCCGACCTCACGGGCAAGGGCCACGGTCGTGTCACCAGAGCCGCCGTCGGCCACCAGCACCTCATCCGCCCACGCCAGGTCCCGAACGCACTCGGCGATCTGTGCCTCCTCGTTCCGGGTCGGGATCACGATAGACACGGGTACCGGCATGTGTCCTCCGCAGGGTCAATGCTTGCCCGGCACATCGGCGGTGATGATACTGGTGCGCGACAAGTTATTCTCGCCTCACGACCATGAGAAGCCGGATGAAACGGATTGTGATCTTCGGCGCAGGGGGAGCCCACCGGACCGAGGCGGCCATCGCCCGAGGCGCGCGGAGCCTGGGGCACCGCTGTCTTCTAATCGACGTGCCCGGTACTTCCCGGCTACTCCGAAGGTTTGCCGGGAGATTTATCCGGTGGCGCATCGATCGGTTCGCACCCGACACGATCCTGCTCACCCGTTACGCGGCCCCGCTCGATGACCAGACCCTGGCGGCCGTAACCCGTGGGCGCGAGTCGGTCCTCTGGTTCTTTGACCTGGTCGACCGACCCGCCGAGCGCATCCTTCGACTCGGCCGGGCCGCCGAATCCGTGTTCGTCACCTGCCCGTCTCAGATCGAGCTCTATACCGGCGCGGGGCTCCCTTCAGTCAAGTTTCTCCCGCAGGGCTGTGACCCCACTTTCGACGTACCCGCGAGCTACGTCCCAGGTCGCTACCGGTGTGATGCATCCTTCATCGGATCGGGTCAGTATCGCTACCGGCACGAGCTGCTCCGGGCAGTCGCAGAGACCTGCAACCTTCACATCCGCGGGCCTGGCTGGGACGGCGGCACGAGCCTTCCAGTGGTGGGCGGAGCGGTTCGCGGACGTCGCTTCTCCCAGATCGTGCGCGGCGCCTCGATCTCACTGGGAGCAAATGCCACCGAACAGCAGTGGAGCGCCCGGGCGTGCACCTCGAATCGGCTCTGGAAAGTCCTGGGATGCGGCGGCTTCTACCTCGGTCCCCAGGTGCCCGAGGTTAGCCGTCTGGCCCAAGGCGGTGAGCATTGCGTCTGGTATGACTCAAATGCGGAGGCGGTCGATCTGGTTCGGCACTATCTGGCTGACCACTCCGGAAGGGCCAGTATTGCCGCCGCAGGTCTGGCTCATGTCCACGCCGCTCACACCTACGCGCATCGGCTGGAGCTGCTGCTCAGGCGGCAAGCCTACCCACTTTAACCAGACCTCAAACCCGCTTGTAATTGCGGAACTCGAAGACGCGCACTCCGGTGAGGCGTTCGATTACATGCGAGAGGTAGAACCGAAGGTGCAGCAGCCGAAGGCGGCGTGGAGCGACGCGACGCTCGGGATCGTTCCGTCGCTGCTCCACCCACTCCTGTGCCACCGCCGGGTGGGCACCGTGAAAGGGGCGGAGGAGCGGTATCCAAGGCAGGAGCGGGGTGCCTTCGGGCTGCTTGTCGGGGAAGAATCCGCGGGTGACCTCTCGCTTGGCGTGGATGGCCCTGGCGGGACGCCCCCAACCGTAGTGGTACATCACTGCACCCGTGAGGCGACTACGGATCTTCCTGAGCTCTGGCCCAACCCGGAAACCTTGCGCTCCCTGGTACGGTCGGATATCGAGTGCCGGGTCCAGTCTGACCACCCGGACCTCCCGACGATACCAGCGGCGATGGGTGGCGATCGTGTCCAGGCCCCCGTAGAAGTGGAGGTACCGGACCAGGAGGCCCTCGACCCGAGGATCGGCATCGTTCCGCTGAATGGCGTCGTACAGCTCACGCGCGCCATCCTCATGCAGGACCTCATCGGCCTGGATGTAGACCCCCCAGGGAAACCGGCAGGCCCGCATCGCCTTCAGAGTTTCGTCCCCGAATACCCAGTTCCGTCTCGTCATGTCCCATTCGGTCTCGAGGATCCGAATCTTCGGGTCGCCGATCGAACGCACCACCTCGAGGGTGTTGTCATCCGACCGGCCTACGTTGACCACGACTTCATCGCAGATCGGGAGGATCGAACGGATACTGGCTTCGAGAGGGAAATCGAGCTTGACGGCGTTACGGACGATGGTGAAGCCCGACACCTGGACCACGGGATTACTCCGGGAGCGCGGATTCGAGGATGGGAGAATTTGCCCTGATCTCCGGGACTGGAGCAAGTGTCAAAACCGCCTTGGCCGACTCTGGAGCAGGGACTGGTACAGCTCGGTCGTCCGGGCTACGGTGCGCCCAAGCCCGAAAGTCTCGCGGGCGGTCCGACGGGCCGCGGTACCGAGACGTCCGGCAAGCCCGGCATCGGTGAGCAGCTCGTCGATGGCGGCAGCCCAGGCCCTGGGCGTTTTCGGAGACACGAGCCGGCCGTCTACTCCATCCGTCACCAGATCCAGATTGCCGGTTGAGGCCGACGCGATCACCGGTTTGCCCAGCGCCATGGCCTCCAGCAACGCCTGAGACAGCCCCTCGGATTCTGAGGGAAGCATGACGAGATCCAGCAGATCATATAGCGGGCGCACTTTCGGAGTGAATGCAAGGCAGACCACCTTGTGGGGAGCCACAACACGCCTTGCGAGCTGGCCCAGCCGGCTTTGCGGCTCGACGCCGGCCAGGACCAGGTGAACCGGCGTGCGGACGTCGGGGAGCGCGCGCAGCACCACCTCCTGATCCTTGGGTCGGGCGACAATGCCGATGGTACGCCGTCCCGGCTCCCAGCCGATCCGTGCTTTCCATTCCTCTATGGACGCGTCGCTCACCGGCACATCGATCCGCGCGGTGACGACTCCGTTGGGAATCACGGTCAGCTTCTGCTTCGGCGTGCCCCGCCGGATCAATGCGTCCCCCACGGCTCGGCTCACTGCGACTACCTGGGCGGCCACCCGACTCATCAGCCAATTTTCGAGGAAGAAGGTGCGCGGCATCTGTCGGCGGGTAACGACGAGCGGTACCGGCAGCCGCCCGGTGAGGGCCAGCCAGGTGAGCGCCTCACGATCTCGGGCGCTCTGGGAGTTGATCAGATCCACTGGATACCGGTCGAGCAGGGTGACGAGCTTGGCCGCATTGTCTCGCCGCCGGTGCGGCTCAAGGGCGAGTGGATGCACCTCGAGACCTCCGGCTCGGGCAAGAGCCTCGACTTCGGAACCGGGGGGGCATACGAAGCGTACCTGCAGCCCTCCGCGTGCCAGACCCAGACTGAGATGCAGCGTCGACGTCACCGAGCCGGCTCCGCCGCCCTGGTGGAGCACCTGCATGACGGATGCAGTCATCCGGTTGACGTCCTGTTGGCCAGAGCCGCCGTCGGCCGGTACATTGTGCCGCAATGCACATCGCCCTCTACACCCATAGTCACCTGCCGGTGGAGGGCTACGGCGGCACTCAACGCGTAGTGGTCTGGCTGGCAGGAGGACTGGTTGAACTGGGTCATCGGGTAACCGTGCTCGCTCCGACCGGGTCCCGCGTGCCCGGGGCCGAGATGGTCCCGCTGGACCCGCGCGAGATCGCCCGGACCGGCTTCGATCTCACCCCCTTGCTGCCTGCTTCCGTCGAGATTCTCCATGCTCACGGCCCCCTCCACGCGACTCCAGATCACCCACACGTATTCACGCTCCACGGCAATTACGGTCCTGGACGAGGACCGCTCCCGAACACCATCTTCGTCAGCGCCGATCACGCGCGCCGGCACGGCGGCACCGCTTTTGTGTATAACGGCGTGGACCCTTCGGAATTCATCTTTCGTCCAGACAAAGCCGACTTTGATCTCTTCCTCGGCCGGCTTCGTACCGTCAAAGGGTACCGCTGGGCGATCCAGGGAGCCAAGCGCAGCGGGAGACCCATCGTCGTAGCCGGCGGATGGCGGCCCAGCCTGAGCCGGCGGGTTCGGTTCGTCGGCAGCGTGGACGGCGAGAGGAAGGCGGCGCTGCTGGCAGGCGCCAGTTGCCTGTGGATGCCCGCCCTGTGGGATGAGCCTTTCGGCCTGACCCTGGTGGAGGCGATGATGAGCGGAACGCCGGTGCTCGGTACCCGGCGAGGAGCGCTGCCGGAGGTGGTCTCGAGTGAGGTCGGCGCCCTGGCAGACTCCCTCGATGAGCTGGTCGCGCTCCGACCGTCGATCGCGCGTTGCGATCCGCATGCCTGCCGCCGCCGCGCCGAGCGCTGGTTCAGCCACACGGCCATGGCGGAGGAGTACGTCCGCATGTATCGCCATTATCTGGCAGCGAATGGGCTTCCTGAGGGCCGACTGGCTACAGCTCCGCCGTGACCGCCGGTTCTTCGCCGCGGAACTGAAGATCGTATAGCCGGCGATAGAGTCCCCCGGCACGAAGCAGCTCCTCGTGGCTGCCGCGCTGCACTACACGTCCCCCATCCAGGACCACGATCTCGTCAGCATCGCGCACCGTCGCCAGACGGTGGGCAATCACCAGCACCGTGCGCTCCCGCATGAGCCGCTCGATGGCCTGCTGCACCAGCCGTTCGGATTCGGTGTCGAGCGCGCTGGTGGCCTCGTCCAGAATCAGAATCGGTGGATCGCGCAGTAGCGCACGGGCGATAGCGATCCGCTGTCGCTGTCCACCCGAGAGCCGGGTCCCCCGCTCGCCCAGCATGGTGTCGTAGCCCTGAGGAAGCTCGGCGACGAACCCGGCAGCGTTGGCCGCCTGAGCGGCGGCCTCGACCATCTCCGGCGTAGCCCCCGGCGAGCCGTAGGCGATGTTGCCTCGGACCGTGTCGTTCAGCAGGACGGTGTCCTGACTCACGACGCCCATCAACGCCCGCAGTGAACGCCGGCCGATGCGGGTAAGGGGCACCCCGTCCATCAGAATCTGTCCGATGGTGGGATCGTGGAAACGCGGAACCAGATCAGCAATCGTGGTCTTCCCTGCTCCGGAAGGGCCGACCAGGGCGACGATCCGACCCTTTCCCAGCTTGAAAGAGACGTCCCGCAGGACCAGATCGCCGTCTCCATACCGGAAGGAGACCCGGTCGAAGGCAATATCACGGTCGAATTTGGCGATCTCATCCCCAGGGCGGTCCACCTCGGTGGACGGCTCATCGAGGAAATCGAAGACCCGCTCGGCGCTCGCCAGGGTCACCGCCATGGTGGCGGGAAACGAGGCGATGGTCTTGAGTGGCGAGGTGAGCTTCAGCGCGGCCAGGAGGAATACGATGATGGTCTCGGGTGCAAGCGGCGCTGTTAGGCCGACCAGCCCGGGTTTGGTGCCGGCCCAGATGATCAGGATTACGAGAAACCCGGAGAACACCTCGGTGACCGGACTGGTGAGCGAGGAAAATCGCTGGGTGCGAATCACCCGCTTTCGATAGCGATCCGCCTGAGCCCCGAAATGGGACGTCTCTCGGGCCTCCTCCCCGTAGGACCGGATCAGCCGGATGGCGCCGAGTCGCTCGCTCACGGTTGCCGTGATCTCTCCCCGCTCGTGCGCCCGGGCGCGCGCGTGGCCCCGCAGCCGCCGCAGGAGCGACTGAAGTCCCAGCAGCAAAAAGGGAACGAACGCCAGCGTGAGCAGGGTCAGCCGGAGCGAGATCTGGCTCAGGATGAACAGCGTCACGGCTACCACGACGAGATTCTGGAAGAACGAGAGCAGCGAGGCCGAGATGACCGTCTTGGTCTGGTCCACCTCGGTGATTATCCCCGAGATCAGCTGACCGGCCCGGGTGCGCTGGAAGAAGCCGAGGTCCAGCGTGAGTAGGTGGCCGAACAGCCGGGTGCGAAGGTCGCGCACCAGCCCCTCCTGGGTGCGCACCGAGAGCTGAGTGGATGCATAGCTCATGACGTTTTTTAGCACGAGGCCAATGACCAGAAGCACCACCAGGCGGCCGGCCGCCTGACCCGGTGAGAGACCAGCTATGAGCGGTTCGACCAGCCGGTCGATCAGGGCCTCCAGCTGGGTGGACCCGGCCCGCAGGCTTCCGGCGGTTCCGAACAGGTGCTTCAGCAGCGGGACCAGCATCACCAGGGTAAAGCCATCGAGCAGGGAGGCCAGCATGGTGGTCACGAGTCCGAACCCGAGCAGGGCCCGGTAAGGGGTGACCAGCCGCAGGAGCCGGAGCTCGGCGCGCACCGTCAGCCGTGCCGCGGGGTGAGCAGCGCGATGGGCAGGAGTACCTCCTCGGGCGACACGCCTCCATGGAGGAATGCCCCTCGGTAGCGAGCCTGGTATTCCCGGAGCTTGGTGGGGTAGACGAAGAAGCGATCTCCGGTGGCGAGCAAGAGCCGGGTTCCCGGGGTCCTGGTGGGGAGCCCGAAGCTGGCCAGATCATCCACCACCAGAGCCGAGTCCGGATCCTGGGCACGAAGATCGTCGCCGAACTTGTAGCGCAGGTTGGAGGTGGTATCTCGCTTGGCGAACACCGTAGCCGGAGTGTGGCAGTGAATCGAGCCATGGTCCGTGGTGAGAAGTACCGGCACCCCCCGGCGCTCGGCCTCCCGCAGCGCGTCCCAGAGAGGAGAACGCTCGAACCATGTGCGGGTGAGATTCCGAAGGGCGGAGGTGTCCCGGGCGACCTCGAAGAGGGTCGAGTTCTCGGTGCGGCCGTGGGTGAGCTGGTCGATGAAGTTGAAAACCAGCGCGGTTACGCCATCCTGGGCGAGATGCGCCGGCAACCGCTTGAGCAGCCCGTCGCCGTCCGATGCGGTGAACACTTTCTCGTAATGGACCGGGACCGGGCGGCCGGTGAGCTCGCGCAGGTGCTCGGTGAGCAGCTCGGCCTCGTGGGCGTTGAGGCTGGCATCTTCGTTGTCGTGCCACCACTTGGGGTAGCGGCTCTTGATCTCGGCGGGAAAGAGGCCGCTGAAAATGGCGTTTCGGGCGAAGGGCGTGGCGGTGGGAAGGATCGAGAAATAGTGCGCGGTCTCGATGTCGAATCGGGCACTGATCAGGGGCCGGATCATGGCCCACTGATCCAGCCGCAGACAGTCCACCACGACCAGCATCGCCCGCCCGTGCATGTCGAGTACCGGGCGAAGGAATTCGGCGCCGATATCCACCGACAGTGGAGGCCGGTCAGCGTCGCCCTCGTGCAGCCACCTGGCATAGTTTCGCTGCAGGTAGCGGGCGAAATCCTGGCGCATACTGTCCTGCAGAGTGCGCAGCGCGTCTTGCAGGCCGGGCTCGTCGGCCTGGCCCAGCCGGACCTCCCATTCTGCCAGCTCGACGACCACCTCGACCCACTCCCGCCAGGCCAGCGGAGCCCCGCGACGCGCCTCGAGCTCCCTGAAGCGGGTGGCGAAGTCTCTCGAGAGCCGCTGCTGTCGGATCCGGTCGCCCTCCAGCAGCCGGGTGACGACCGAGAGGATCTGACGCGGATTCACCGGCTTGGTGAGATAATCGGAGATCTCGACCCCGATTGCATCTTTCAGCGTCTCAGGCTCTTCGCTCTTGGTCACCATGACCACCGGCATCGAGTGGTCAATGGCTCGAATGGCCTGGAAAATTTCCAATCCGCGCCGGCCGGGCATCTGCTCGTCGAGCAGGACGACCCCATACGGCTGGCGCTGGAGAAGCACCAGGGCGTCGTCTCCGTGAGTCGTAGTTTCCACGGCGAACCCCTGCTCTTGGAGGAACAGGATGTGAGACGTGAGGCTCTCGACCTCATCATCCACCCACAGAATGCTCTTTGGACGGGGCATGCACGAAACCTAACCCGCGTGAGCGGTGAGCGGTAAGCAGCTTACCGCCTACTGCTTACCGCTGTAGTTTCACCCCGTGCCCCACGCTTCCACCTCCCCGAACATTCTTGCGGTTCGCTTCAGCTCAATTGGCGATATCCTGCTCACCACCCCGCTCCTGCGGGCGATCCGCCGCACCCATCCGGGCGCACGAGTCACGCTGCTTACCAAACGGGAGTTCGTCCCGCTTATCAGTCACAACCCCAACGTGAGCCGGGTGATCGGCTTAGCGCCGGGCGGCTCGCTGCTCCGGCTGGCCGCCGAGCTCAGGGGTGACGAATACACCCACCTGCTCGACCTCCACGACAACCTCCGGAGCCGGGCACTTCGAGCGCTGGTGCCGGGTCATTGGCGCGGCTATCCCAAGCACCGCTGGGCTAGGGCCCTGCTGATTCATGGGAAGCGAAACCGATATCGCGACCGGCGGCCGGTACCCGAGCGCTATTTCTCCGCCGTAAGCGATCTCGGCGTGGCGCCCGACGGTAGGCCGCCGGAGTTCTTCCTGGGGGCCGAGGCCACCGAGCAGGTTGGGGATTGGCTGATTTCGGTAGGCTTCCAATCCGAGCTCAACATCGTGGCTATCGCCCCAGGGGCGGCGCACGCCACCAAGCGCTGGCCGCTGGAGCACTGGCGCAGGCTGATCAGCAATGCGGTCATGGACGGCCTCTCCGTCGTCATCGTGGGCGGACCCGGCGATGCGGCCCTGGCGGCCGCGCTGTCGGATAACGCTGGGGCCAGGGTTGCAAACGCCGCGGGAACCTTTGGTCTACAGGCCACTGGCGCCCTGCTCAAGCGGGCGCGTGCGCTCGTCTCCGGCGACACCGGGGTGATGCACATGGCGACAGCAGTAGGGACGCCGGTGGTGGCGCTGTTCGGCCCCACGGTCGAGGCCTTTGGTTTCTTCCCCTACACCCGAGAGGCCACCGTGCTGGAGCTGCCTCTCCCCTGCCGGCCTTGTACCTCGCAGGGGGGCCCGCGGTGCCCGCTGGGGCACCACCGCTGCCTGGTCGATATCGAGCCCGCCGTCGTCAATGAGGCGCTCGGACGGAAACTGCGGTGAACGGCTGGGATCCGGCGGAGAGCGCGCTGCTGGCGCTGTTGCCCCAGGTGGGGAGGGGGCCCAAACGTGGGGGGATCTTTGCCCTCTGGCTGACGGTGCGGGTCGCTCAGGATCTGCTACTCGATCCGCCACCGCCCGAGCGGGCACAGCGCCGCCGGGTGCAGGCCCTGGAGCGGCGCCTGTCCAGCCTCACCATGCCGCCGCCGTTGAGGCGCGCGCTCGGTGCCGCCGTGAGCCAGCTGCGCGAAATAAGACCGGAGACCGCCGCCCAGGTGCTGAGCCAGCTGGTAGCGCCCGCTCGGGAGACCGGCGGTGCGGAAGCAGGAGAGGCAGTAGCGCAGGCGGCCAGGCAGGCACGTAAGGCAATAAGCGGGGAAGCGGGGAGGCGGGGGGAAGGAAAGTAGAAACGGTCACCGCTTCCCCTTCCCCGCTTCCCTGCTTCCCCGCTTCCCCGCTTATACTTTGCCATGCCGCGTCTCTCCAAGAAGACCGACCGAGCTCCTGTTTCCATCCTTGAGAAACTGGTGGGGAAGATCGACGACCGCCTAGGCGGTACACCGGACGGTGACACGGTCCCGACCGGGTTCGCTTCCCTCGATCGTCTGTTGGCTGGCGGACTGCGACGTCGGGACCTGGTGGTTCTGGCCGGCGACGTTGGGAGCGGGAAGTCGGCCTTGGCCCTGGGCATCGCAATCCGGGCCGCGAGCGCCGGCACGCCCACGCTGTACTTCTCTGGGGAAATGGGCCCGGAGCGGGTCATGGAACGGGCGCTCGCCCTGGAGTCGCGGGTGGCGGTCGACGATCTCCGCCAGGGTCGTCTCGATGATGCGGCCCGAGCCGCCGTCGGCGCGGCGGCAGTCCGCCTGCGTGGCGTCCCCCTGCTGGTGAAACCGCTCCTCGGCGCCGACTTCGCGGAAGTGAGCGACGCGCTCGACATCGTTCCGCCGCGCCGGCTACTGATCGTCGACTCGCTCCAGCTCACCACTCCTCCGCGCTCCGCGGCTCGTTTGGAAGAAAGAGTGGCTCTGGCCGTGCGCGCACTCAAGGCACTCGCGTTAGCGCGAGATCTGGCCGTGCTGGTGATCGCACAGCTGCCCTACCTCCGGGCCAACCGTCCCGATCCTAGACCAACGCTCGACGATCTCGGGTCGCTGGGCGCCATCAAACAGAGTGCGGATGTGATTTTGACCATTTATCGGGAGGAGATGTACCGCCCGGCGCAGGGAGTCGAGGGCGCTACCGAGCTGATTCTGGCCAAGAACCGCAACGGGCCCACGGGATTCGTGGACCTGTATTTTTATCCCCGCTGGTTACGGTTTGTCGACATGCTGGACGCGGATTGACGCCTACTTGCTCGGCTTGGGAGCGGTCCTTGCTCCAGATGGAGCGGCCGAGTCCGTCCCCATTGTTTTCCCGGTCCCCTTCCCAACCACGGCGCCAGCCAGCTCGACCATCGTGCCTGCGCTGTCGCTGGTAGGCCAGATTCGCACCCAGATCGGACGGCCGTCCCGCTCGGCATAGAGCGCCACAGACCCATCCGATTTCTTTACGTCTCCCACCAGCCGCCACTTTCCAGTGCTCAACTGGTTCCGATAATAGTCCGTGACCGCGTCGGCCTTACCGGGGGTGAACATGGTGAGCTGCAGCGCGTCCGCGCTTCCCGCGCGTGACACCATCTTGGCGTCGGGTGGCAGAGGGAGCTGTGGAAACACGGCGAATGCGTCGGGGCTCTTGGGGGGCGCCGGGGCTTCCGAACGGCACCCGACCAACAGAGCGAGGGCCAGGCATAAAAGACGTATTCGGTATGACATAGACGGTGAGCTTAGTGGGCCCGGTGCGTTGCCGCAAGCGGGTGCGGCCCTTATGTTTCCGTAGACCGCACGGAATCCCGCATCACCTTACAAACCTCACGTTGATGAAGGAGCTCGGCCATGGCCGGCCATAGCAAATGGAAGCAGATCAAGCGAAAAAAGGCCATTACCGACGCCAAGCGTGCATCGTCCTGGACCAAAGTGATTCGGGAAATAACCGTGGCAGCCCGCGCGGGCGGGGGTGACCCTGCCGGTAATCCGCGATTGCGTACGGCAATCGATGCGGCCAAGGCGGTCAACATGCCGGGCGAGAATATCGACCGGGGCATCAAGAAAGGTACCGGCGAGCTCGAAGGGAGCGTCTACGAAGAGCTGACCTACGAGGGCTACGGTCCCGGCGGAGCAGCCATCTTCATCGAGGCCACGACCGACAACCCGAATCGCACCGTGGCGGAGATTCGCCACGCCTTCAGCCGGAACGGTGGGAACCTCGGCGCGACCAACTCGGTCGCCTGGATGTTCGACCGCAAAGGGCAGATCTATCTGGGCGCGGCGCGGCATGACGAGGACAGCACGCTCGAGGCCACCCTCGACAGCGGCGCCGAAGACTTCTCCCGTGAAGGTGACCAGTACCTTGTGACCACGACGCCCTCGACATTCCACGCGGTGCAGGACGCGCTCCGAAGCCGGGGCTTTCAGGTCGAATCGGCCGAGCTCACCATGGTGCCGCGCAATACCGTGCGGGTCGAAGGCGCCGACGCCGAGCGCATCCTCCGGCTGATGGAGGTACTGGAGGAGCTCGAAGACGTATCCAAGGTTTCTTCCAACTTCGACATCGACGCATCTCAGCTGGCCGAGGCGGAAGCCTGAGGCTGGACCGTTGAGAGTGCTCGGCATCGATCCCGGAACGGCCGTGATGGGCTACGGGGTCGTGGAGAGCGGGCCGGCCCGGCAATCTCGGTTGGTCGAGTGTGGGACGATCACGACGAGGGCCCGCGAACCACTCCCGGCCCGGCTCCGGGTCCTGCACGACGGAGTTGCCGCGCTCATAGCCCGGCACGCGCCGGAGGCGATCGCCGTGGAGAGCGTGTTCTACGGCAAGAACGTGCGCACCGCCGTGGTGCTGAGCCATGCCCGCGGAGTGATCCTGTTGGCTGCCGAGATGGCCGGCGTCGAGATTGCCGAGTACTCCCCCGCTCTGATCAAGAAAACCATCGTCGGCCGGGGCGCGGCGTTGAAGCCTCAGGTGGGATACATGGTGGCCCAGCTGCTGCGGCTCAAGGCGCCGCCCAGCCCGGACGATGCCGCTGATGGCGTGGCGGTCGCGCTTACCCACCTGCTGATCGCGTTGAACCGGATTGCCCTGGCCCGTCAGATCGCGGGCAGGGGATGATAGCCTCCGTCACGGGTGTCATCGCCGAGCGCCATGGCGAGACCCTCGTCGTGCAGACGGATGGAGGAGTAGGCTACTTGGTGACCGTACCGGTCGGAGTAGCCGTGCGTCTCCCGCAGCGAGGAGCCCGGGTCAGCCTCTTCACCGAGCTGGTGGTGAAGGAGGACGGCTGGTCCCTGTACGGTTTCGACAGCGCAATCGAACGCCAGGTCTTTCAGCGCCTTCTCGGGGCCAGTGGTTTTGGCCCTAAGCTCGCCCTTTCCCTCCTGTCCTCGCTCGGCCCGGAGCGCACCGTCCGCAGCATCCTGGCGCGCGACCTCGCCGCCTTGAGCTCGGTGAGTGGCATCGGGCGCAAGAAGGCGGAGCGATTGGTGCTGGAGCTGCAGGACCGATTCAGCGATGTGGTAGTCGATCCGGCGGGCACGCGGGTCGCCGGAACGGAAGAAGCGGTGCAGGCACTCATGGGCCTCGGCTATGGCGTGGCAGCGGCCGACGATGCTGTCCGAGCTGCCCTCGCGGAGGGCACTCCCGCCGAGACGCCACAGCTCATCCGGCGCGCCCTTCAACAGCTGGCCGCCACACGCGGAGGGACGGAACGATGAGCACTGCCGCCACCACGGCCGAATGGAACTGCATCCGCTGCGGCGCCACCAACCGCAAGCTGGTAGCTCTCAGCACCCGGCAGACGAATGACCGATGCGTCACCTGCCATGCTCGCCACATCGTGGAACCGGATGCGCGCCCGGTGCGGTGGAAGGCCCGGCTCGAGAAATGACGGGAAGGATGGGGAAGGAGGGGAAGGATGGGAAGGAACGCACTCGCCGGCTAGATCCTTCGCTCCGCTCAGGATGACATCGGTATTTTTTCCCCGCCCCTTCCGTCCTTCCCGTCCTTCCCGTCCTTCCCTTACCTTCTAGCATGACCCGACTCCAGGTAACGACCCCCGAAGCCCTCCCCGAGGA
Organism: Gemmatimonadales bacterium; assembly: GCA_035557715.1. Lineage (GTDB taxonomy): Bacteria > Gemmatimonadota > Gemmatimonadetes > Gemmatimonadales > GWC2-71-9 > CAVVWJ01. The sequence continues at coordinate 44,628 of DATMDQ010000085.1, read as the reverse complement.
GACCAGCGCCGATGCGGCGCTCAGGCCTTCCCGGCTGGACGAGTTCGTCGGCCAGAGCCAGGTCAAAGCTTCCCTGCAGATTGCCATCGATGCCGCGAGGGCCAGGCGGGAAACGCTCGACCACACCTTGTTCTTCGGCCCGCCGGGTTTAGGAAAGACCACACTCGCGATGCTCATGGCTCGGGAGATGGGGGTTCAGCTTCGCACCACCTCGGGCCCCGTCCTGGAGAAGCCGGGTGATCTCGTCGGCCTGCTCACGTCGCTCAAGGCGGGCGACATGCTGTTCATCGATGAGATCCACCGGATGAAGCCGGCGCTGGAGGAGTTCCTCTACTCCGCCATGGAGGACTTCCGCATTGACGTGCGGATCGGGGATGGGCCCAATGCCCAGACCATCCCGATGACGCTGGAGAAGTTCACCCTCATCGGGGCGACCACCCGGTTCGGCCTCCTGACACCGCCGATGCGGGCGCGCTTCGGCATCGTCGAGCGGCTGGGCTTCTACCCGGCGGACGATCTCCAGCGCATCGTGACCCGCTCAGCCGGCATACTCGGCGTGCCGGTCGAGGTGGAAGGGACCGCGGAAATTGCGCGACGCAGCCGGGGAACCCCACGGGTTGCCAACCGGCTGCTGCGCCGGGTCCGCGACTACGCCGAGGTCAAGGCGGATGGTCGAATCTCCGGAGCAGTCGCCGATGCGGCGCTCGGCAGGCTCAACGTGGACGAGTTTGGTCTGGACGATATGGATGCCCGGATCCTCACCACCATCATCGAGAAGTTCGGTGGCGGTCCGGTCGGACTCGGCACCGTAGCGGTTGCCGTCGGTGAGGATGCCGGCACGCTCCAGGACGTCTACGAGCCGTACCTCATCCAGCAAGGGTTTCTGGAGCGGACCCAGCGTGGGCGCTGCGCCACAGCGCTCGCCTACCGACGTTTTGGCCTTACACCCCCGCCCGGGCAGGCAACGATCTTTGACGCCTGACCTGCTCCGCACGACCGACTTCGAATACGAGCTTCCGTCCGAACTCATCGCCCAGGAGCCGTTGACCGATCGGACCGGAAGCAGACTCCTGGTCCTGCTGCGGAACGACCGGCGAGTGGGGCCGAACGACCGGCGACACGCCCCCAGGGTGGGCGTGCTGCCACGCCGGGTGAGCCTGCTGGGGGAGCGGACCCCGGTCGGGGCATCCGCGTTAGTGGACTCGCTCTTCACCGAGCTGCCTTCGCTCATCCCTCCGGGCGATCTCCTGGTTCTGAACACCACCAAGGTCCGCCACGCCCGACTGCTCGGCAAGCGATCCTCCGGTGCGGCAGCCGAAGTTCTCCTGATTCACCCGGGAGCCGCGGACACCTGGATCGCCATGGGTAAGCCCGGGACGGCACTCCAACCCGGCAAGCGGATCGAGCTCGCCCCCGACGCCTGGATCGAGACCGTGGAGGTCCTGCCCGATGGCAACCGGCTGGTACGCTTTCTCGGGATAACCGCGGAGGATGCTATCAAGCAGTATGGCCAGCTGCCGCTTCCGCCTTACATCAACCGGTCTCCCACCGAGCTCGACGAGTCCCGCTACCAGACGGTCTACGCCCGAGTGGAGGGGAGCGTGGCTGCTCCAACGGCGGGCCTTCACTTCACTACCGGCTTGCTGGACAGCCTCTCCGCGGCCGGCGTAGTTGTGGCGGGGCTCGATCTGGAGATTGGCCCCGGCACCTTCAAGCCGGTGGAGGTCGAGGATCCGTCCCGGCATGCGATGCATCCCGAGGCATATGAGATCCCTCCTCGCCTGGCCGCCCTGGTAGAGCGGGTTCGGGAGGACGGAGGCCGGGTATGGGCGGTCGGCACGACGGTAGCGCGGGCCCTCGAAAGCGCCGCCCGGGAAGGCGGTACCATCGCCGCGGGGCGATCCGAGACCAGCCTGATGATCACACCGGGATACAACTTTCAAGTGGTGGACCGGCTGGTGACCAACTTTCACCTTCCCCGGTCGACGTTGCTGATGCTGGTGAGTGCCTTCGCCGGTCACGAGCTCACCCTGGCCGCGTATCGCTATGCCGTGGCCCAACGCTACCGGTTCTACTCCTATGGCGACGCCATGGTGATCCTGTGACCTGGAGACGGTGGTGACCTTTTCCAATCCCGCAGGCGCGGCGGCTGCCGCCACCGCGACGACCTACGTCCGCGCGCTCCTGGAAGTGCTCGGCTCACGCGATCCGGTTGAGGTGCTCGACCAGCTGCTTCCCTGGCTCACCGAACGGATACGCGGTCTGGATGATTCCACCTTGCGCCGTCTGGAGGCGCCCGGGAAGTGGTCGGTCATCGAGGTGATCCAGCATCTTGCCGACTCCGATCTCGTCTTCAGCTACCGGCTCAAGATGATGCTGACGGAAGACCGGCCAGCGATCCAGGGCTACGACCAGGATCGATGGGCCGGGGTGCTGCGCTATCGCGAAGTGCCGCTCGAGCTGGCGTTGGACCAGCTGCGCGGGGTGCGGGCAGCAAACCTGCACGTCCTGAGAGCGCTTTCGCCGTCCCAGTTGGAGCGTGTGGGGCTGCATACCGAGCGGGGACCGGAGAGCGCCGGGTTCCTGCTGCGGCTCATGGGGGGCCACGACCTGGTTCACCGGCGCCAGATCGACCGCATCCTCTCGACCGTCTCGGCACGGGGATGATTCGCGAGACCTGATGTTTGAATTTCGGATTCAGCGCACGGCTGGGCCGGCCCGAGCCGGCACGCTCACGCTGCCTCACGGCGAAGTCAAGACGCCGGCGTTCATGCCGGTGGGGACCCACGCCGTCGTGCGGGGTCTCAGCGCTCACGACGTCCGCCGCACCGGAGCCCAGATTATTCTGGGCAACACCTACCACCTGCATCTCCGCCCCGGCGAAGAGGTGATCCAACAGATGGGTGGCCTGCATCGCTTTACCACCTGGGACCGGCCGATGCTGACCGACTCAGGTGGTTTTCAGGTGTTCTCTCTCCAGGGCCTTCGCAGCATCGCTGAGCACGGGGTGGAGTTCCAGAGCCACATCGATGGCACCAGCCGCACCCTGACTCCGGAGCGCGCTATGGAGATCCAGTGGCAGCTGGGCGCCGATATCGCGATGGCCTTCGACCATGTCGTGCCGGGCCAATCTTCGCCCACCGCCGCGTGCGAGGGGATGGAGCGAACCCTGCGCTGGCTGGATCGATGCAAGGCGAGGCACGCGGAGCTGGCGGACGGGCGGACTGGGGGACAGTCGCTCTGGCCGATCATCCAGGGCGGCATCCACGATGAGCTCCGCATGCGCTCGCTGGAAGGCACCCTCGAGCGAGGTCCCTGGACCGGCATCGCCATCGGCGGTCTCTCGGTCGGCGAGCCGAAGCCTGTGATGCACCGCATCCTGGAGCGACTGGAGCCGAGCCTGCCTAAGGAGATCCCCCGTTATCTTATGGGCGTGGGGTTCCCCGCCGATTTGCTGGAGGGAATCGCGCGCGGGATCGATCTATTCGACTGCGTTGCGGCCACGCGGAACGGCCGCCATGGCACTGCGTGGCTTCCGACCGGGCGGGTGAACGTGAGGGGCGCGTCACTGAAGGGATCGACCGAGCCGCTCGACCCCACCTGCGACTGCGAGACCTGCACCACGTACTCCAGGGGATATCTGCGGCACCTGTTTGTGGTCGAAGACATGCTGGGTCTGCGCTTGATCTCGATTCACAATATCAGGTTCCTGGTCCGGCTGGGCGAGCTGGCCCGCACCCACATTCTGAACGGCACGTTCGACGGCTGGACCCGTGAGTGGCTCGGCCGCCACTATGCTCGAGGAGACTGAGGCACCGTGAACCCGTCATTTCTGGCAGTTTTGATCCAGGGACAGAGCAGCAGCACCGGGGGGCTTTCGGTCCTGGTCCTCCAGATGGCCGCCATCGGCCTGGTCTTCTATTTCCTCATCCTGCGTCCTTCGGGACAAGCCCGGAAGCGGCACGCGGCGCTGCTGGCCAAGCTCAAGAAGGGAGATGAGGTGATGACCGGCGGAGGGATCATCGGCCGGGTCAAGGACATCAAGGAAGTCGAGAACGAGGGCGCCAAGGAGGTGCGGGTCACAGTGGAGAGCGGGACCGCCAGCGTGGTGGTTGAGCGCTCGCGGATCATCCGGGTGGGTAACTCGACCCCGTCGGGTACAACGCCGGCATGAGTCTGCGCTCGCTCCACCTGCTGGGCTCGCCGGTACTCCGGCAGCATAGCGCCGAGGTGAAGACCATTGATGACGAGGTCCGCCGGCTGATTGCCGACCTGTTTGAGACCATGGACGCCGCCAAGGGAGTCGGGCTTGCCGCCAACCAGGTCGGCGTTGCGCGCCGGGTAGCGGTGGTGGACGCGGACGGAGACCGATTCGTCATGATCGACCCGATCATTGTCGAGACCGAAGGCCGCGCTACCGCCGAAGAGGGGTGCCTCTCGATTCCGGACATCTACGGAGATGTGACCCGGCCGGAACGAGTGGTCATCGAGGCGCTGGATCAGGAAGGGGCCCGCTACAAGAAAGAGGCGACGGGGCTCAAGGCCCGTGCGATCCAGCACGAGATAGACCATCTCGACGGCATCATTTTCCTCGACCATCTGAGCCTGCTCAAGCGTGGCATGCTGCTCTCGCGCTGGCGTCGCGAGCACAAGGATGACACCGGCTACACCAAGGAGGTCCAGGCGGCGTCTGCCGGGTCCGAGTGATGAGGATCGTCTTTTTCGGAACACCGGTCTTCGCCGTAGCGTCGTTGCAGTCGCTGCTGCACGACCGCTTCACCGTGGCCGGTGTGGTCACCCAGCCGGATAAGCCGCAGGGCCGGTCCCGCTCCGAGCTGATTCCTCCTCCCGTCAAAGTCGCCGCCCTGGCCGCGGGGATCCCGGTTCTCCAGCCAGTGCGGCCGGTGGGCGATGTCTTCGCCGCCAGCCTCCGGCGCCTCGAGCCCGACCTCGGCGTCGTGGTGGCATACGGGCACATTCTCCGGCCCGACGTCTTGTCGGTTCCGCCCCGCGGCATGATCAACGTCCACGCCTCTCTGCTTCCCCGCCATCGCGGCGCGGCGCCGATTCAGCACGCCATCCTCGCTGGCGATCGGGAGACCGGTATCAGCATCATGCAGATGGAGGAGGGCCTCGACAGCGGACCGGTGCTGCATCAGGTGGTGACAGCGATCGGCCCCGAGGAGACCGCGGGCCAGCTGGCCGGTCGGCTGGCCGAGATTGGCGCGGCCGCCCTGGTCGAGGCGATTTCTCTTCGCTCCGGCGGGGCCGCCCGCCCCGCGCCGCAGGACCACACCCACGCCACTTACGCTCCCAAGCTCGACCGCGAGCAGGCTCACATCGACTGGCAAAGGGATTCGGCCGCGTTGGTGCGGCAGATCCGTGCCTTCGACCCGGCACCGGGTGCCTGGACCGAACTCGATGGGAATACACTAAAGCTCTTCGGTGCCCAGGTGGCGGCGGGCTCGGGAGCGCTGGGAACCGTTCTCGATACTGCCGGGCGTCTGGTGATCGCCGCGGGCAGCGGCGCGGTTGCCGTGTCCGAGGTCCAGCCGGCCGGCAAGACCCGGATACCGGTAGAGGCCTGGTTGCGGGGTCGAGGGGTGACAGCGGGCCAGCGGCTCATATGAGACCGCTGCCCCGGGTCCACGCTTTCACCGATCAGGCGATCATGTCAGCGGCCGACTTCGGTATCCGGGCGGCGGCGATTGCGGCCGCAGGGGTCGCCGTGGCGTTGTATGCCCGAGACCGCGACGGGCCCGGCGATCGCCTGACAGCCTGCACACTGAGGATGCTCGCGCTTGCCCGCCCGCCCGAAGCGGCGGTTTTCGTGAGCGGGCGGCCCGATATCGCCGCGGCCACGGGAGCGCATGGCGTCCAATTGGGAGCGGATGACATATCACCTGCCGACGCCCGGCGACTTCTGCCCCATGGCTGGATCGGGCGCTCGGTTCACAACCTCGATGAGGCGAGGACCGCGGTGCAGGAAGGCGCCGATTTCCTGGTGCTCGGCAGCATCTACCAAACGCCCACCCATCCCGGGCGGTCCCCGATAGGCACCAGCGTGCTGGGCGAGGTGGCGACGCTCGGCCGGCCCGTTATCGGTATTGGCGGCATCACCCCGGACCGGGTTCCGGAGCTGAAGGCAGCTGGCGCCTACGGAGTGGCCGCCATCCGGGCCCTCTGGCAGGCGGATGACCCCGCCGCCGCCACGCTTTCCATGCTGGCGCCATGGGTGGAGGACAGGTGAGCGAGATCGAGATCATGGTAAACGGCGAGCCACGGCTGGTTCCGGGGCCCGCCACCGCGGCCGACCTGCTGCGCCACCTTGGGCTTGATCCCAGGACGGTGGTGGTGGAGCTGAATCGAAAGATTGTGCGCCGACCTCAGCTGGGCGACACCCCCCTTGCCGAGGGCGACGCGGTCGAGTTGGTACACTTCGTAGGGGGAGGATGACCGCCTGTCGAAGCGTGAGCGCTTGCCGCTCACCGCTTACGCTTATCTTTCCAGCATGACTACCGTCCACGCAGAGCCCGCTACGGACTCCCCACTAACCATCGGCGGCCGAGCCTTCCGCTCCCGCCTCATGGTGGGGACCGGGAAGTACCGCGACAACGGCGACATGGTGCGCGCTATCGAGGCTTCCGGGGCCGAGATCGTCACCGTGGCGGTGCGGCGGGTAGATCTCGACCGGACCAAGGACCAGGGGATTCTTTATCACCTGAGCCCTGACCAGTACTTCCTCCTGGCGAACACAGCCGGCTGTTACACCGCGGACGAAGCAGTGCGATATGCGCGGCTCGCCCGCGAGGCCGGCTTCAACGAGTTCGTCAAGCTCGAGGTCATCGGTGACCGCGAGACGCTGCTCCCGGACACCGACGGTCTGCTGACAGCGGCGCGCGAGCTCGCGGCCGAGGGCTTCAAAGTGCTGGCCTACACCAACGACGATCTGATTACCGCGCTTAAACTGGAGGACGCGGGGTGTGCGGCGGTGATGCCCCTGGCCTCGCCCATCGGGAGCGGCCTCGGATTGCTCAACCCCTACGGGATTCGCACAATCAAACGGCGCCTCTCGGTGCCGGTGATCGTCGATGCCGGGGTCGGCACTGCGTCGGATGCGTGTCTCACCATGGAGCAGGGTGTGGATGGGATTCTCATGAACACAGCGCTGGCTGAGGCCCGGAATCCGGTCGCCATGGCCACCGCCATGCGCCTCGCGGTAGAAGCCGGGCGGCAGGCGTTCCTGGCGGGCCGCATGCCTCGGCGTGAAGTGGCCATGCCGTCCACGCCCAGCGCTGGAATGCTGGAGTAGCACTCATTCACTACCAGCGGGACACAGAGCTTACGCCCAAGTCTGCGGGTCTAGACTCCAGAAAAGCGGCTCTGAGCATATTGGAGCAGGTGCGGAGCGGAAAGGCATTCGATGTTGCTCTGGACAGCTCAGTCGCCAGCCTGGCAGAGCCTGACCGGCGTCTTGCCCACGAACTTGCTGCCGGGGTCCTGCGGCAACGGAGCGTCCTGGACTCCCACCTGGCACCACTGGTGCGCCACGGCTGGTCGAGCGTCGCTCCAGAGCTCCAGGACATTCTAAGACTGGGCGCCTACCAGCTCACCAGCCTCGATCGGGTGCCGAGCCATGCGGCAGTCGACACCAGCGTCGAGCTGGCGAAGGGAAACGGCGGAGCCAGGTCGGCTGCCTTTGTGAACGCTGTGTTGCGGCGCCTGGCCGGCACTGAGACGCGTGCTCCCACGCTGGCTGGTGACGATGCCGAGCGATTGGCCGCGGAGCATTCCCACCCGGTTTGGCTGGTGCGACGCTGGGTGGATTTCTTCGGGCTCGATGCGGCCGAGCGACTGCTCTGCTGGAACAACACCCGTCCGCGGCTGGTGCTGCAACCGGCCCGACGGGATTCCGAGTCTCTGGCGGAGCGTTTGCGGGCGGCGGGTATTGAAGTTGAGCCCGCCCCTTATCGCGCTGGATTGGTCACGGCCCTGACTCGGCCCTCCGACCTTCCCGGATTTGGCGAGGGCGACTTCATCGTGCAGGATCCGGCCCAGGCGCTCCTCGGACGCTTTGCCGACCTCCCGCCGGGAGCCCTGGTCTACGACGCGTGCGCGGCTCCCGGCGGCAAGACCATCGCGTTTGGGCGCCGGGCCAAGACCGTCGTTGCGGGAGAATTGAGCCGTGCCCGGGCCAGGCGGCTGGCCGAGAACGTCCGCCGTGCAGGAAGCGGAGGGGAGCAGGTGATCGTCGCCGACGCCAGGCGGCCCCCGCTCCGACAGGCGGAGGTTGTCCTGCTCGATGCACCATGCCTCGGGACCGGTACGTTCGCTCGCCATCCCGACGCCCGCTGGCGGGTGACGCCGGAGGCCCTGGAATCGCTGGCGCGGGTTCAGTCCGAGCTGCTCGACCGAACCGCGGCACTGGTGGGACCGAAGGGGTTGCTAGTTTATTCGACCTGCTCGCTGGAGCCCGAGGAGAATCGTGCCCAGGTTCAACGCTTCCTGGCCGGCCACCGCGAATTCAGCCGGGAGCCGGCCACAGCCGTTCCGCCTGAACTGCTCTCGCCGGAGGGAGACTTGATGGTCTTGCCGCATCAGCACGGCATGGACGGCGCCTTTGGGGCCCGGCTCCGCCGGAGCTCATGAGAACTCGACGCCACTTTACATCGGGAGGTCCGCTCCTGCAGTCGGGGCCGTGGCGTGGGTTTCTGCGCGACGTCGGTCTCATCGTCCTGACGTTCATCGTCGGCTACGGGATCTCGGTTCTCTGGCTCTCACCCGGGTCGGTCTTCACCAAGGACCATTCGCTTCCGCGGGTTCTCGGGCTGACCGAGACCCAGGCACGCAGCAAGCTGAACGAGATCGGATTCCGGCCGCGGCTGGACGGGGAGCGCCAGAGCGACACGTTTTCCCGCGGCACGGTCATCTGGCAGGACCCTCCCCCCGGCACCGTGCTGCCGCCCAACAGCGTGGTTCAGCTCGTCGTCAGCGCCGGGCCCTCGCTGGTCGCGGTGCCGGACGTGATCGGGATCAATCTGCCCCTGGCTACGAGGATCTTTACCGCAGCCGGCGTGCGCGTCGGAGTCGTGGACACCGTGGCAGGGGGTGAGGAGCGCGGTATCGTGCTGGCAACCCGGCCGGCAGCCGGCGTGGGCCGTCCTCGCGGCGCCCCAGTCGCGATAGTCATCAGCCGCGGACCGGAGCCGGCACCATGACTGTTCGGATCGCCCCCAGCATCCTCAGCGCCGATCTGGGTCGGCTGCCGGAGCAGATCGAGCGAGCCGCCGAGGGCGGCGCCGACTGGCTGCATGTCGACGTGATGGACGGGCACTTCGTGCCCAGTTTGACTTTCGGCGCCCCGCTGGTCCGCGCGCTGACCCGGCTGACCACCATGCCCATCGACGTCCACCTGATGGTGGAGCATCCCGAGCGCTATCTCGGTGAGTTCGCCGACGCGGGCGCCAGCGTGTTCACGTTCCACCCGGAGGCCACGGTGCACGTGCAGCGGCACCTGGCGACAGCCCGGCAGCTGGGCATGGTGGCCGGCCTGGCCTTGAATCCGTCTACCCCGGTGTCCCTGCTGGAGGAAGTGATCAGCGATGTCGAGCTGGTATTGGTGATGTCGGTGAATCCCGGCTACGGGGGGCAGTCCTACATCCCCCAATCCAGCGACAAGATCCGCCGGACCCGAGCGCTGCTCGACCGGCATAATTCGAAGGCCGCGCTGGAGGTGGATGGCGGAATCACCTCGGCCACGATTGCCGAGGCGTGGAGCGCGGGGGCAGACACCTTCGTCGCCGGGACCGCGGTCTTTGGGGCGGCCGATCCCGGCCAGGCCGTGCGTGAGCTCAAGCGGCAATGTGCCGTGAAAGTGTAGCGAGGCAATGTCGAAGCAATGGATCTTTGTAGGCGTCGTGGTAGCAGGGCTCGCCGCCGGTGCCACCGTCTTAACCTGGTTTGGACCCGACATCAAACTGGTCGGAGTCGGGGCGCGGGCACCGGATTTTCGTGCTATCGATATGGCCACCGGAGACTCGGTCTCGTTCCGGGAGCACTACGAGGGGGCCGTGACCCTGGTCAATATCTGGGCGACCTGGTGTCTCCCCTGCCGGGTGGAGATGCCCGGGATGGATAGCGTCTATCAGTCCCTCGCGCCCCGCGGATTCAAGATTGCCGCAGTGAGCATCGATGAGGGGAGTCCGGAGGACGTCCGCGGCTTTGCCCGCGACCTCGGCCTCAGCTTCGATCTCCTTCAGGATCGCAGCGGGAACGTGCAGCAGATCTATCAGACCACCGGCGTGCCCGAGAGCTTCCTGATCAATCGGCGCGGGATCATCGTGAAGCGCCTCATAGGTGAGCATGCCTGGAACTCACCGGTGAACCGCAGGTTGATCGAGGCATTGCTGGACGAGACCGGTGGCTGAGTGGATCCTCGGGATCGAGACTTCTTGCGACGAGACCTCTGCCGCGGTGGTCCAAGCGGAAAATGGCCGGTCCGCGCTCGCCTCGCTGACTATCCTCTCGCAGGACGTGCATCGGATCTTCGGCGGGGTCGTTCCTGAACTGGCCAGCCGGGCGCACGTTCATGCCATTGGATCGGTGGTCGAGCGTGCTCTGGCGGACGCGGGAATAGGATTGCCTCAGCTGGATGGAGTGGCGGTGACCGCCGGGCCCGGCCTGGTCGGCGCCCTGCTCGTCGGGGTGATGTATGGGAAGACCCTGGCATTCAGCGCCGATCGTCCACTCATCGGGGTCAACCATCTCGAGGGTCATCTCTTTGCCCCCACCCTCGAGGACCCGACCGTCGAGCCGCCGTTTGTCGGGTTGCTGGTGAGCGGCGGCCACACCATGCTGCTGGATGTTCCCGCCTGGGGTGAATACCGCCTGATGGGGCAAACGCTGGACGACGCCGCAGGCGAAGCCTTCGACAAAGTGGCTACCCTCCTCGGGCTCGGCTACCCGGGCGGCGCACCGCTGGAACGTCTCGCTCGCGACGGGCAACCCGATCGCTTTCGGTTGCCGCGGCCCATGCTCCAGGAGTTGGAGCGGGACGGCCCCAACCGCTACGCGTTCTCCTTCAGCGGCCTCAAGACCGCGGTCCTGCGGTCGATTCGCCCCGGCCAGAACCTCGCGGATCCCGACCACCCAGGCCCCGACCGGGCCGATCTGGCTCGAGCCTTTCAGGACGCAGCCATCGACGTGCTGGTCGCCAAGACTGCGCACGCGGTCGGCTCCACCGGCTACACTCTGGCTGTGGTAGGCGGGGGGGTGGCTTGCAACCGGGCGCTGGTGACGGCGCTGAAAGACCGGCTGGCAGGACAAGCCCGGGTGAGCGTAGCTTCCCCGCGGCTCAACACCGACAACGCGGCCATGATCGCGGCCGCGGGGGCGTGGCGCCTTGCCCGCGGCGAACGGAGCGGCTGGGACCTCCAGCCACGCGACGACCTCCCGCTTCCCGGTCTGATGTCCGCCTTTCACTCAATGGGATCCAAGTCATGACGGTTCACCCGTTCATCATTCACCTCGGACCACTCGAGATCACGGGCTACGGCATCATGCTGATGGTGGCCTTCCTCATGGGAGGCTGGTTGATCGCGCGCCAGCTCCGGGAGGCGAGCCTGAAGGACGACTACGCCGCCGATATGGTCGCCGCTGCGGTCATCGGCGGCATCATCGGAGCCAAGCTGTGGTACGTGGCGCTGACCGGTGATCCCGGCGCGCTCCTCTCGAGAGGCGGGCTGGTCTGGTACGGCGGCTTCATCGGGGGGGCGCTGGCGGTGATACTCAACAGCTGGCGCCTGGGGGTACCGCAGCGCTGGACCATGCAGCTGGGCGCGCCAGCACTCGCGGCGGCATATGCCTTGGGGCGGGTCGGCTGCTTCCTGGTCAACGACGACTATGGCCGGCCAACCGATCTTCCCTGGGGGGTCAAATTCCCCGAGGGTCTGCCTCCTTCAACTGCTGGAAACCTCAAGAACCTCTTCGGAGTCCCGGTCCCCGAAGGCGTCGACCCGGCTACCGTGCTCGCGGTGCATCCGACCCAGCTCTACGAGGTCGCGGCGATGCTGGTGGCCTTTGCCCTGCTCTGGCGCCTCAGAAAGAGCGGCCGTCCGGTTGGCTGGCTGTTTGGCGTCTATCTCGTCTTTGCCGGCATCGAGCGCTTTCTGGTGGAGATCCTGCGCGCCAAGGACGACCGATTCCTCGGGCCCTTTACGTTGGCCCAGCTGACTAGCGCGATCATCGTATGTATCGGGCTCGCTCTAATAATCGCCTGGCGGCGCGGCCAGAGCCCGGCGCCGGGAGCCTATCTAACGACTGGGAAGAAACGGCCAGTGACCAGGATTTCGACAGCTTCGTAACTAGCTGACCTTTAATGACTTAGGGGAATTGCTCTCGGACTGTACAATTTTTGCACCTCTAAGGCACTTGAGCCCTGAGCGGCTTTCCTTTACGCGACAACGACTTACGGCACTGCTAACCTTGGCATCCCCCTTGCCTCTAGAGAAGGTAGGAAGTCAGGCGACTTCATGGGAAAAGTGGTAGGTCGAAGAAGGGTGGAGCGGGCACTTCGGTCCGTCTCCGTAAACTCAGGGGGCGATCTACCACCTCTATTGCAAACGGCCCGTCAAATCGACGGGCCGTTTGCCTTTATGCAGTCAGGCTGCGATCGGCCAGCACTACGCCGTCTTCATCGGCATACAGGAAGTGCCCCGGCCAAAACGTGACACCGGCAAAGGTCACGGTTCCACCTCGCCGCCCGGAGCCGGCCTTCCCGCCACGCTTCGGCGAGCTGTTGATGGCGCGCACCCCCAGCGGGATCGCACGGATTTCGACTGAATCGCGCACACAGCCATTGATCACCAGCCCGGCCCACCCATTGGTGTGCGCCAGCGCAGCCAGCCGCCCTCCCACCAATGCGCAGCGAACAGAGCCACCCCCATCCACCACAAGTACGCGGCCCTGCCCCGCCGTCTCGAGGACCTGGGCCACCAGCGCATTGTCCTCTGAGACCTGCACCGTTTCTATCGGGCCGGCAAATCGGATCAGGCCACCATAGTTCCGGAAGATCGGCGCGGCCACTCGCGCAACCGGCCCGAATGCGTCGCACAGGTCTGCTGTCGTGAAGGTCACGTGAGGGCCATCTGTCTGCGCGGTTGTAGCAGAAACGTCCAGACCAACGCGACCAGCAGCAGGATGACAAGCACCCCCTGGGCGAGTAATGACTCCACGGTGGGATAGATTCCAAGCGCCGGCATTCGGGGCGCCCAGTCCACTATGGTGGTCGGCAGAACATCCCCACCCTGAAGCTCGGCCACCGCTTTGCCGGCGAACACGAACGCCATGTAGTACAGGAACGCACTGGTCACCCCGAAGAACGGCCTCAGTGGCAGCCTTACCCCGAACCGGCTGATGGCAACGTAGACCACCACCAGAACCGCGGTGCCCAACAGGATACCGGCTACGATGGGCATGCTGCTGCCACCCGGACCTCCCGTCAGAAACAGCGCCTTGTAAAACAGGACGGTCTCGAACCCTTCGCGGTAAACCGCCAGAAATGCCGCTGACGCCAGCGCCAGCGAAGACCCGCTGGTGAGCGCATCGTTCACCTTGCTCTTCACGAAATGGTTCCACTTGACCACTTCCATTTTCGAGAGCAGCCAGTAACTCACGTAGAACAGAACTACCGCGGCCACGACCATCGTTGCGCCTTCGAGCACCTCCTGCCGGGCCGGCGTGAGATGAAACACGGTCTCGATCGCAAACGCAGTGACCAGACTGGCCCCCACAGCTGTAGCCACGCCCAGGTTGATGTCCCGTTTCCGGTGCGAAGCGCCCATCTTGACCAGAAACGTCATGAGTGCCCCCACGATCAAGATCGCCTCGAGTCCCTCCCGTAGCATGATCACGAACGACTGGAAGAACAGATTGGCCGGCGACAGGGAATCGCCCAACAATCTCTCGGCCTGCTCGAGTCCAAGCGCCAGCTGCTGCTGAACGGAGTTGAGCTTCGGGGCGGCGGCACCTCCAGCCACGTGCCCCCGCAGCTCGGCAAAGTGCCCCTCTAACTCCGCAGCCAACTGGGGGTCCTTGGCGCGCACCCCCCGCTCCACCTGCTCGAATGTCATGTAAGCGTCGAACGCGCTGGTATTGGCGGATGAGTCGCCCTTCCGCGCGAGCACGTAGGTTGACTCGAGCTGCCTTCGGACCTGGTCAAACGCCTGGGCGGTGGCGTTCGCGGTGGCATCTGGCTGGGCACTTCGGATCGCGGCCACTCGCGCCAGGGCAGCGGCTGAAGTGTCCTTCGTCGGGAGCGCGCCGAGCAGCTCGGCATCCGACATCTTCCCCGTGACCGGAAACGAATGGAGCGCGGGCGGAACCTCACCCGATGGGCTGGGAAGGCGAAGGAGGGTGGCGTACAAGGCTGCGGCCCACCGGTCTTGGGCCGGCAGCTGTTGCTCGAATGACGGCATCGCCGTGCCCACGACACCGATAGTGATCCGGCGGTAATAATCGAGCGGCGACTGGTCCAGCAATTCGCCGCCGAGGGACAGATTGGTCGGCTTGGGATCCAGACCGCGCGCGGCCGGTCCGTCTCCCCGGCCCAATGCGCCGTGACAGCCGGCGCAGTTGGCCTGGTAAACCTCGGCCCCGCGCGCAAGCGAAGGCGTCTGCGCGGGCAGCTCATCCAGGCTAATACCCGCCCGGCTGGAAAGCGTGGTGGTCAGCCGACGAACCCGCGTGTCGATCGAATCGGGAGCAGCGAGGCGAGCCACCAGCTTGATGACGGAATCGATCTCGGCCACGGTACCTCGACTGAGCTCCGCGGGGAGAGCTTCGGCCGAGCGACGGGACTCCCGGAGAAACAGCCGGGCTTCGTCGATTTCCGCCTGCGATACCACACGGCCATCCACGATCCCAATCCGATACTCCTGGGCCGCCAGTAGGGCCGTGGCCGCAAGCCGGCGCACCAGTGGCGCGGGATCGGTCGGCGAAGTCGTCTGTTGGGGGGTACTGAGGAGGCTGGCCCCGATCAAGAGGGCGACTCCACCGATGAGAACCATTTTCACCCAGTTTTGAATTTCGACCAGCGGAAAGTAGAGTCTTCTAGTCGGAATTGAAAGAGGGTGGCTTCTAAGGCGCTTCCACGATCGCGATCGCGCCGGCCGAGGTGGCGGAGTGGGTGAGAGATACCTGAATACGCAGCCCGCCACTTTCATCAGAAAGGCGTGCGGCGAGTCCGTGCAGCGCTATGGCGGGCTTGCCCTCGACGTCACGGGAGACCTCAATCTCGCGCCAGCCGATTGCCCGGGCCCCGCGGAGTGACTGCATCGCTTTATAAACTGCCTCCTTTGCCGCAATGCGGGCTGCGGCATGCCCCGTTGGATCCGGGCGGGTGGCCAGATACTGTCGCTCCCCGTCCGAGAAAAAGCGGGTCATCGCCTGCTCCCCCTTCCGGGTCAGCAGCGTTCTCACCCGCTCCAGGTCAATCAGGTCTATGCCGACGCCGATCACGGTCACAGACGATACCACCAGAGTTCCGCCAGCGGGCGAAGCCCGGACGGCACCGGCAGGTACCCGCCAAGCACCAATCCCAGATACGTAGCCGCGGCTAGCACTGCCACGGTGATCAGCCACAAAAGCCGGGTTGGCCGGCGCCATGCCTTTGCCCGATCGATCTCGGCCTTCCACCGGTCCTGCTCCGCCCGCGCTCCGGTAGCTAGCGCCAGCCAGGCCGCCTCCAGCCGTCGAGCCGCGGCGGCCAGGGCACGCTGCCACTCCTCCTGTCCGGCCCACCCGCGGGTACCTGCCGCGGACGCGCCCGGGAGCGTTTGCTCCAGCGCGTCCAGCGCGCTCACGAATCCCGCCCCACCACTGCCCAGGCGCGAAGCGATCGCACGGACATCCTCGGTCTTGATCCTGAAGGCTTCGAGCTGTCGGGCGGGAAGCCTCGATTCGGTGGCGGCCTCGTTCAGCTTCGCGTTTGCCGCCTCAGCGAGGCGCTCGGCTGCGGCGGCGACGGCGCGCTCCCACAGATCGAGCCAGGCGAAGCGGGACAGCGAGGCAATGGCGCCCTGCCGGTCGCCCGACGCCGCGAAGGAGCGCGCGGCACCGGCAAGCTCGAAGATTCCGGTGACCAGGTCGAGACGAATGTCATCGAGAACGAGATCGAGCGAACCGCGGTCACCGCGGGTCAGCGGCGGATCCACCAACCGGCCGAGCGCGGGGCCGAGCTCCGGAACCAACCAGATGTCAGCCTTGGTGGGAGGCAAGAATGGCCTCGAGGACCCGGTCGGTGTCGCGGAGATCCTCAAACGCAGCGTGAGGTCCGCAGGCCATGAGGTCGGCTACTGAGTAGGCGCCAGTGGCGACCGCAACGGCGCGTGCATCGATGTCTGCACCGCAGGCGACGTCGGCCGGCGTGTCGCCGATAATGACAACCTCCGGCCCGGTAGGAACCTGGCCGAAGTAGGGCTCAGCTCGGCGGGCGGCAATCGCAGGCAGGTCGGGCCGGTGGCCGGAGTCGGAACCATAGGCGCCCACCCGGAAGCGCGCCGGGTCGAGCCCGCCTGCCCGCAGCTTCAGCGCGGCTCCCTGGACCATGTTCCCGGTCAGCAGACCGAGCACTACTCCTTCCTCCCGCTCCAGACGATCGAGCAGTGGGAAGACGCCGGGCATGACGGTTGTTCTGCTGGTGGGCTGGCGGAGCTCGTGCTGAAGGAGATCGACATAGCGGGAGCAGAGCGCCTGAACCCGCTCCGATCGGTGTGGGCCCGGATGGCCGGCGGCCTCGAGCAGCTCGGTCACTATCTGGGGATCGGTCTTGCCGTCGAAGCGCACCTCCCGCATCACCGCGACGTCGCCCACTTCCTCGGCGATTGCCGCCATGATCGCCCGGCGGCCAGCACCGGCCGTCAACAGGATGGTTCCATCGATGTCGAAAAGGACGAGCCTGCGCCGGGTCGCCATCACCTCTGCTCCAGCCGGCGCACCGCGACCAGCCGCGGCCTCAGGATAGCGGCGCGAGTGCCCGGGAGCCACGGCTCCGCCAAGGTCCCGCCGCACGCCAACGTCGAATGGATCAAGCTATCGGCATCGCCGGCGAAGGCGACATGAGTGATTCCGCTGCCGGTCTCTCCGCTGAAAAACAGGAGATCGCCCGGCTGGACGGAGTCGGGCGAGACGGCGGCGCCAAGCACGGCCTGCTGAGCCGAATCCCGCGGGAGGGTCACCCCGCGGGCCGCGAACGTCGTCTGGACCAGCCCGGAGCAGTCGACACCCCAGGGTGTCACACCGCCCCACTGATAGGGACTACCGATGAAATGCTCGAACGCCCAGAGCTCCGGGGCCTTGGCCCTCGCCGCAACTGTGACGTCTCTCATTTCCCGGACGCTACCGTCAGTGATGCGTCCGCGCCGGCCGTCGGGCAGCACCACGGCACCTTCCTCCAGTATCACCCGAGCCCGCAATGGCAACGGCAGCTGCGATCCCCCGATGCGCACCGTGGCGCCTTCGCTCCACGCCGACGCGTGCGAGCGCCAGTCCTCCGCCAGCTGATCCTCGACCTCGCTCAGGTAGCCCGCGTTGACCCACCCGTCGTAGCCGTCAAAACGGGTGCAGACCCTCCGCCAGTCACCGGCGCGCTCCACGATGGTGGCGGTCTCGCCGAGCACGAGCTGGGTGACCTGCTCCGAGCGCACTCGGGGCTCGGCCATGACGGGTACGATGGCGGAGCGGGCTATGGCAGCGGGCATGACCGATCCAGACTCAAGCGCCCTTCTCGGGTACGGCCTTTGACGCGCACTCCTTACAGAGAGTGACCCCGCGGAAGGTGCAGATCAGGCAGATGAAGGTGCCGCAGTTGGAGCAGGGATACCCTTCGGACGCACGCTCTTCCTTTCCACAGGCGCGGCACTCCATAGCGTCGTGCTCTTGTGGCTTCATGCGACGATAGTGTAACGCTTGATCTTGTTGATCAGCGTGGCCCTGGAGATCCCGAGCTCAATGGCGGCGCGGGTACGATTACCGGTATGGTGCTTCAAGGTGCGCTCGATATGCTGCCGCTCCAGGTCCTCCAGGCTCAGCGGAGTGTGACGTCGATCGCCGACTCCGGCTCGCGCGCGGAACTCACCGGGTAGGTGCTCGACGCTCACGGCGGGCTGGCCCCGCCCGAGGATCAGCGCGCGCTCCAGCAC
The DNA here is from genome assembly GCA_035557715.1 of Gemmatimonadales bacterium. Classification (GTDB taxonomy): domain Bacteria; phylum Gemmatimonadota; class Gemmatimonadetes; order Gemmatimonadales; family GWC2-71-9; genus CAVVWJ01. The sequence continues at coordinate 26,431 of DATMDQ010000085.1, read as the reverse complement.
ATTGCGCATCTCGCGCACGTTGCCGGGCCAGGGGTAGGACAGCAGGCGTTCGAGCACCTCGCCCGAGAGTGCGGCCGGCCCATCGGGCAGCTCGGAGCGAAGATCGCCCATCAGACGCGTGATCAGCGCCAACCGATCCTCTCGCGAACGGTCGCGCAGCGCGGGCATGGTGAGTGGCATGACGCTCAGGCGATAATACAGGTCCTCCCGAAAACGGCCGCTCTCCACTTCCGCCTGCAGGTTCTTGTTGGTGGCAGCTACCAGTCGCACATCCACCGTGATCTCGCGGGTGCCGCCGAGGCGGCGGAAGGTCTTCGTCTCCAGCACCTTCAGCAGCTTGGGCTGCAGCTCCGGCGCCAGATCACCGATCTCGTCCAGAAAGATGGTCCCATGGTCCGCTATCTCGAACAATCCCTGCTTCCGGTCCTTGGCGTCAGTGAATGCGCCTTTCTCGTGCCCGAAGAGCTCGGAGTCGAGGAACGTGGCGTTGAGTCCGCCGCAGTTCACTTCCACGAACGGCGCCTTGGTGCGGGGACTCAGGTCGTGAATCATCCGGGCGACCCACCCCTTGCCTGTGCCGCTCTCTCCGTTCAGCAGGACCGTGGTGCGCTCGCTCTGGGCCAGCAGCCCAACCTGGTGCGCGAAATCCTGCATGCCCGACGAGGTGCCTAACGATTCGAGCCCGTAGCCCGGGGCGCTCTGAATCAGCAGCGCCTCATTGATCCGGCGCAGCTTCGCCTTGTCCGCGACCCTCGCGGTAGCGGCGGCAAGGTGCTCCATGTCCACCGGCTTGGTCAGGAAATTCTCGGCACCTAACTGCATGGCCCGCACCGCGGTTGCCACGTCGGCCTGGCCGGTCAGAAGGACGACGGAGGCATCGCGCTGGCGCAGGTGTTCCAGGACCTCCATGCCATCCATGCCGGGCAGCGCCAGATCCAGGATGACGACTTCGGGCCGAATGCGGTCAAACGTGGCCAGCCCGGCCTCGCCGCTGAGCTCGCGGGTGACCTCGTAGCCGAACCGTTCGAAGTAGTTGCCTATGCTGCGCAAAACGTCGACATCGTCATCGATGAGCAGGACGGAGGCAGCCATTGATATACCTTGGATCGATAGGAACTAGGCGTAGCCCCCTGGCTTGCCTTAGTACATAGGCGTGGCAGGGACCCACCAGAAATTAGTCACTCGGCGCTATTGCACCATGGCTCAACTGCCGGCTGGGACCATCACCTGGATGGCTCCCGGAACCACGCTCGCGGTAAAAGGCGTATGCCCCCCGGGCTCACCATCGAGCTGAACCGGCTGGACCGGATCGGTCTCCACCCGAACCTCCCGCCCACGGGCATGGCCCACATAGCCGGTCTCCCCTAGGCTACCGGGGGTGACCCTGAGCAGCTCCCAGACGGCCAGAACGCTCTGAGAAAAGCTGTTCGCCCGGACCACCACCACATCCAGCAGACCGTCATCCGGGGTAATGCCGGGCCCGAGCCTGATGAATGGAGGGATGACTTCGCCGCAGTTGGCCACCAGGACCATGGCGGCGTCGGCCTGGTATTCCACCCCGTCTATGGTGATCGCATGGATGGTGCTTCGGATATCCTGGATGAGCCGCAGGGTGGTGGCGACGTAGGCCGCCATTCCCCAGCGTCGCTTGTGCACAGCAAGCGTGCCGGCCATGACCCGGGCGTCGTAGCCCGCTCCGCAGGCTACTGCGAAATACTGAGCTCCGCCGGGCCGCTCCATCCGTCCCAGATCGAAGCGCTTCGGTCGCGCGCTCACCAACGCCCGGGCGGCGCGCGCCGGCGAGGCGGGGATCCGCAGGTTCCCGGCCAGCAGATTGCCGGTTCCGCCGGGAATGACTCCGAGCGCCACCTCCGTGCCCACGAGGGCGGCGGCGGCCTGCATTGTGGTTCCATCTCCGCCGAAAACCGCGACCACGTCCACTCCCTCGGCCACACCGTATTCCGCCAGGACTCGTGCATCCCCCGGCCCACCGGTGGCCAGGACCTCGGCGCTCCAGCCGGCGGCCTTGAGCGTGCTCATGACGGCGTTGACCGCCAGCGGGTCGGTGCGCGCGGCCGCCGGATTGATAATGATCAACGCCCGCGTCACGCCTAGAACTCCCGTTCCCAGCGGATGTCTGAGCCGATCTGATACGGGTTAGTGCTGTAGATGACGCCGAAATCCTGCCGGCAGGTCTGGAGGGTCGGCTCCACGCTGGCCTGAAGGCTCCACTCCCGGCTGAACCTGAACTCGAGACTCGCGCCGAGGTTGCTGTAGCTGAACGAGCTCAGGTTCTCGGGACAGAAGCCCGCATTCAACGTGATGAAGGTCTTGCTGCCGAGTTGCCAGCCGGCGGCGACCTGGGTGAGCGCGTTGGCTCCACCCATGCTCGTTACACCGGGCCGGATTTCGATGAGGTCCAGCGGAACGCCGATATCCTGGATCAGCGCCCGCTCGAGCTCGCTCGAAAGAGCGCTGGAGAAATAGGACAGTCCGGTTGCCAGCGCACTGCCCCGGCCCAGGCGTGTCGCCTCGTTGGCCGGATAGCCCGTCACCATGTAGGACACCAGATCGGTCTCCGAGATCGGCGGATTGAACGTGCTCTCGAGAGTGATCTTGGGGGCGTACAGCGTTCCGGTGATGACCGCGATCACCGGGATCTCCTCGCCCCGTACGGCCCGGACGTCGTGGGTGGCGCGGATGTCGAGCGCGGCGTTCAGGTCTCCGAAGTAGCGCACCGTCCCCCGGTCTACCGTAAAGTCGCGGGTCACCGGACCGACCTTCAGGGTGTAACTGCCGCGTGCCGCTTCCAGCGTACCCGATGGAGTGTAGGCCTGGCGGGTCTTGCTGAGCTGAACCTGTCCGCTCAGCTGAATGTTGGCCTCGCTCGACCGGAGCCAGACGTCGTTGCCCATCTCCATGCCGAGGTTGTTAATAGTGAGCGAATCAAGGAACCGGTTCTGGAACTTGCCGCCGAGGTTCTCCCGCCGAATGAGGGTGGTGTCGACCAGATCCGCGATGGTGGGGTCCTCGAGATCGATGATCCGCTTGGTCACCAGGTCGGCGAAATAGAGCACTCCGCTGTTCGCTGTGAGGCCCCCGGAGAGATTGGCATGGAAGAGCGGGCCTTCCAGCTGCAAGGCGCCGGTGGCGTCCAGGGTGAGGAATCTGCTCACGTCTATCGCCCTGAAGTCGTTAGCCCGGAACCCGAGGTTGAGCACCGGACGGGCGAGGTCCTCCAGGCGAACCGACCCGGTTATGGCCAGCGACCCGTCGCCACCCCTCAAGGTCACGTTGTCCAGCACCACCGAGTCGCCCTGGAACCGGGCGCGACCATTCATTCGCTCGTAGCGGACACCCAGGCCTGGCAGCGACATGGCGCCTTCGCGGAACTCCAGGGCTCCCGAAAGCCGGGGCGCCGCCCAGGTGCCGGTGACATTGACGTCGGTCGAAAACTGGCCGGTGACCTGCCGTATGGCAGGGGTAAAGGCCTCGAGAATCCCCAGATCGACGCTGTCGCCGCGGGCGTGGACCGACAGGGAGCCTTCCACCTGGCGCTGCTTTGCTCCGCGCAGTGCCAGGTCCAGCGGGAGCGTGGCACCGACATCGAGGACGTTCTTGCCCGCCCGCCAGAGAAGGAGATCGGTCTCCAGCCGACGGTCGGCATAGTCTATCACACCCTGAAGGAAGGGTGCGTTGAAATCGCCAAACTTCCCTCCATCCAGCGTCATCGTGCCTCGCAGCGTCGGCCGCTCGGCCGTGCCGCCTACGCGAGCATCGATACCGAGAGCCCCACCCACTCCCAGAGTGTCACGCTGAAGGAGACCGTAGGCATCGTGCAGATCGAGGCCAAGCACGCGAATCAGGAGAGAGCCTTCCGACGTCCCCGGTACCCGGCCGGCCAGCTGAATCAGCCCCGAGCCGTCCTCGGCGCGCAGAGTGACGGGGCTGACCGCGGGCGCCGAATCACTGAGGGTTACCGCGAAGGTCTCTTCTGAGCGGTACCGATGCGCGGGCAACACGAAGGAAAGACTGTCGAACATGGCCACCTGGGTTTGCTCATGTCGCCACCAGCGCCCCGCACCGTTCACCGCCATGCTCGAGCCGACGCCGGTGCCAGCATTCCACTCGAGCGAGTCGGCCCAGCCCCGGGCCTGGGCCCCAATCCGGTGGAAGACCCATCGACCTGCGCTCAGGGAGTCTGAGCCGATCGACGCCGTGAGTTGGGGACGCTGACCACCAATCCAACTGAACGCTCCGGTGATCCTGGGAGAAAGCATGTTCTGCCACTCGAGGTTCTCGGCCAGAAAATCGGCGCTGGCCTCCAGCGTATCGAGATTCCCAGCGAGCTGAACGCTCGCATGGGCGGTTCCCCCGAGCGGGCGACTGTCGGGCCCGAGATCCCGGGTCTGCCCCGTCGTCGCGAGAAGCAGTGAGTCGAATGCAATCAGGCTGTCGGCCGCGAGGGTGAAGGCCATGCGCCCAGTATGGAGCCCCCCCCAGCCCAGGGTACCTGATCCGCCTACCCGGGCCCCCTTCCAGACGGCGTAGGCGGTATCCACCCGGATCATGCTGTCGTGCAAACCGGCCACCGCGAAGACACTGTCCAGGGTAAGCTCCCGGAGCCGACTGCTCGACAGGGCTACCCGCACCTCGCCCTCTGGAGCCCTTAAGGTGTCGATGACGCCGGTGACCAGGATCTCGCCGTTCAACCGGGTAGGAAGGTCGCGGCCGGTGAGCGCAGCCAGATCCAGCCGGGTGAACCGCAGCAGCAGATCCTCGGCACCCCATTTGGGAGGCTGCAGCGTCGCGAAGCCGTGTGCTTCTATCGAACCGAGCTGCCCGGTGAGAGAAGCATCCACCGCCAGTCGGGCTAGTGTGCCCCGGCTCTGGAATGGACCTCGCAGCTCGCCCCGTGCCCCGAGTGAGGGGAAGGCACGCCGAATCCCGTCGAAGGAGAGCGGATCCAGCATGACATCGGTATCGAGTCCGAGCACCCGGTATCTGCTGTCGAGGTGTACCGTGCCCTCGAGCTGACTGGGTGGGCGGTCCTGGTCCTGGTGCTGGGCGGTTCCGTTGAACCTCACGTTCCGGAGCGGGCCATTCAACGTGCCCACCGCCGTGAGGCGCCCCTCGAGGATCACCGCCGGAGCAATCCGGCGAACGGTGGCAAGGTCGATATCCGATTGTTTGACGCCAAACTCGGTGAAGGTGAGGCCGCTATCGCGTGAGGTCCCGATACCACCCTCGCCGGCAATCGTCGTCAATGGATTCCCCGGCACCGCCGCGTCTCGAAACGCCCACTCGAGGCTGAGGTCGAGCGCGTTCAGAAATCCCGATCCCGCCAGCTTGCCGGTGACGGTTCCGTAGAAGGGAAGGCTGTCCAGATAGCGGCGCGCAGCATCGAGATCCAGCTCCCCGAGCCTCACGTTCATGTCACGGACCCCGAGCCCGCGCCGACGATCGGTGATCATTACCAGGTCGCCGTCGACCTGACCCTCTGGCCCAGCGAGGTGGAGGTCGCGGATGTCGTAGACCGTCCGCACGCCGGTCTCCGACCGGGCGGTGAGGACGCCACGGCCCGTCATCGAAGGGAAGTCGGGCGAGACCCAGCGCAGGTCCTCCATATTTACGTGGGGCGAGATGACCTGGAAATCGAAGAGAATGGTGTCCCGGGGCCAGGTGACGGCTCCGCCGCCGGAGAATCTGGTATCCGGCAACGCTCCTCGAGAGAGGCTGAACACCGCACTGTCCCCTCGGATCCGTACCCGGCCGACCGCGTGCGTGAGCGTCACTCCAGGGTCGTTCACCCGGGTGGCGAGCGAGTCGAGATCGATCGTAAATGGGAGCCGATCGGGGGTGGCGATGCGCAAGCGGGACACGCGAGTAGCCAGATCGGCCAGAACGATCACCCGTCGAAGTCCCTCGGGAGTCTCCTCCACGATGCGGCCCGGTTTGGCTCGCTCCGCCCGGAGGGCCGAGTCCACGCTGCTCTCCGTCCGGGCAGTGCGGGGCGGATTCCACGGCAACGCGATCCGGAGCAACCCGTCCGTCATCTTGACGTTGTGGAACTCGACCAGGGGCGACCTTCCGCCTTTGGATCCCTTCCCGATGCCGAGCACCTCTTCGTAATTCATCCGCCCGTTACGGTGCTTGATCAGCTGGATGGTGGGACTATCCATTTGTATCGCGCTTAACACCACCTGGCCGGCAATGAAGTTCGGCAGCCGGTAGGCCACCCGCACCCGGGGCAGGTCCACCAGCAGCTCTCCGCTCGTGTCGCGCACCACCAGGTTTTCGAGGGTCAGGTCGTACAGGAATGAGCCCGAGATGGACCCTACCCTCACCTGTCCGGTGACGATACGGTCGAGGAACCTGGAGACGGTGCGTGCCAGCAGGTCTCGCCCGGGAGGTGTGAGGGTCATGGAGGTAATCACCCCCAGAATCATCGCGGCGCTCCCGATCAGGAAGACGAACAGGAACCGCGCAAGCTGACGTCGCAGCGCACGCTGGCGGCGCATCAGAACGGCTGCCCCACGGCGATGTGAAAGGTGAACTTCCCTTTCCGGGGCTGGATGTAGGAACCCTGTCCCACAACTGGGGTGAGGTTGCCAACGGCATCGAACTCATACAGCGTGCCGGCCTGCAGCTTGTAGGGGTTGTAGGCCACGTCCAGCCGGGCTGGTCCCAGCGGAGTCGCTACTCGAAGTCCAATACCCGGTGTCACCCGGATTACAGCCGTGCGTGCGTTCCCGCCCCGCTGCCAGACTCCTCCAGCATCCACAAAAGCAGCCAGCCGCAAACGGGAGCCCAGGAAAGGCGAAGGCACCCGGAGCTCGACGTTGCCAACCGCTAAGCCGTCGCCACCAGTAGCCGCGACCCGGACTGAATCGGCGTCGATGGAGTCCGGATTGGTTACCGCGCTCTGGGGTATCACGTAAACCACCGGGCCGAGCTCGTTCCGCTCGAACCCGCGCACGTCATTCGGACCACCGGCATAGAATCGCTGCTCTGGTGGAATGAAGGCACCGGTCTCCGATCCTATCTCTACGTCGGGTGACACGATCAGCCCGCCCTTGACCCGCCAGCTCAGTACCACATTTCGGGAGAGTAGACGGTACCAGGCCATTGACCCTACGAACCGGGTGAACTGTTGCAATGAGGAAGAGCCGATGTACTTGGAGCTGTAGGTAAGCTCCAGCGTACCGATCCTCCCCCGGGTAGGATCGATCTGGCTGTTTACCCGGGGGAAGGTTCCCGCGGCAGTGAGAGTCGCCAGGACCCGATTCTCGCTCAGCGGTTCGATGACATCGGCGGTACAGGCGTTGAAGAACGAGCAGAAGCTCAGGGCGGTGGCCTCGGTTCGCCCGTAGGACAGCGTGTAAGTGAGCGAAAGCGGGTTGCGCCGCCTCGGCGTCGTGCGGGTAAAGGCGATACTGGTACCGGTCTCCTGCCTCAGGTAGACCTTGTACTCCGAGCGCCGCTCGCTGAAAACCGAAAAGGTGACCGCGTTGTTGGGATCGAGGAACGCCGGCCGGCGCACGGAAGCACCTAGGTAGTAGTTCAGCTTGACCGACCCGACCGAGTCGTCCCGTGACGCGCTGCAGATGTTATCGGCCAGTCCCCAGTCGAGCGGTGCTCCCACCCCGACCTTCGAGACCCGGCTGGTGAGATCGAGAAGGCGGCCGCCGCCCAGAAAATCCCGCGAGGTCCAGCCCAGTGACCCGCGGAAGCAGTCAGTGGTGGCATAGCCGAGACCGCCCCGGATCCGGCGCCGCTTGCCCTCGTTCACCTGCACCAGGAGGGGCACCGACTCGGCCCCCGGCTGGAACGCGGTCGAGTCGATGTTCACCGCGGCAAAGCGGAACAGGTCGGATTCATAGAGGTTGCGCTGGCTCTGAAACAGCTCTTCCTGCGAGTATCGCCTACCTGGCCGCGCCACCAACAGCTTCCGAACGAGGGAGGAATCCACCCGGACGGCACCCACCACCTTGATTCGTCCGATCACCGCTCTTCTGCCCGGCGCGACCTCGAGCGTAACTGCGGCTCTTCGCGCCGGCTTATCGACTTCGAACCCAGTGAAGACGGCGGATGAGGGGTAGCCATGGTCCCGGAGCCGCTGGGTGATACTATCTGCGCTGGCCTGCATATTGTACCGGTTGAACGGGTCGCCTTGCCGCAGCGGCAGATCCTGTAGCGCCGCCCGGCGCCCCCGATCCCGCAGTGAATCCAATCCAGTGATGGTGAGCGTGGTAACCACGATCGGCTCACCTTCCTTGATATTGAACGTAATGTAGACGTCCTCCGGTGTGCGGCGGACCAGCGTATCGATTACGGCCTCGTAGTACCCGCTCCGTTTGTAGAGGACCCCGAGCCGTACTACGTCTCTACGAAACTCCTGCTCGTCGAAGTACCGTTTGGCGCCGAGCCCGAGCCAGCGAAGCAGGACGCTGCGCGCGAACGTGCTGGAGTTGGTGGTGGCAATGGCGCTGGCGAGCACCTCGTCCGAGATCGCCTTGTTCCCTCTGAACTCGAGCTGGCGCACGACGAGCTGGCGCTCCTGGGCGGAGAGGGGAACGGCCGAGACCAGAGCCGCGACGAGCCAGGCCAGCTGGACCACGCGGCTCATTGGCAGCAGGATGCGTCGGCCAGGAGCAAACTTCCGTTGGTCGCAGGGGACGGATGGGGTCGCGGTGGGTGAGGTAAAATGCCACACTCCAGAAGGAGGGTCTTACGCCCACCGGGGAACCGAGAGCCGATTGACGGCGCGCCGTAAGCCCGGTAGTTTGACCACCTTACGTCGTGGTGTCAACGTCAGTTGGGCAGCGGGACCGCGGGACCGCGGGCAGTCGCTCCGGTTCAGCGTGCTCGGTGAGCTTTTTCCTGCCCCCTGCCCCCCTGCCCCGCTGTCCGATTGACAAACATGCGCCAATTTCTCATCGCGACTGCGTTCGTCATCGCCGCCTGTGGCGAGCGGGGCAGCGACCAAACCCTCAACTACTATTTCACCTACGACCCTCGATCCCTGGACCCGGCATTGTCCACCGACGTGCCGACCGGTGAGGTCGTTTCGCAGCTGTTCGACAATCTGACACAGTTTGATGCCGACGCCCACCTGAAGCCCGGACTCGCCCGCAGCTGGGAGACGGATGTCGCCGGGCGGGTCTACACTTTCCGCCTGCGCCCGAACGCCTCATTTCATGACGGTCGCCCGATCAAGGCGGCAGACGTGCACGCTTCCTTTCTGCGCGCTCTGGCGCCGGGGAGCACCGGCGGGCGGAGCTGGCCCCTGTACCCGATTCAGGGCGCCCGAGCCTACGCCGCCGGATCGGCCAAGGAGGTACCGGGGATCGGCGTACGCGACGATTCCACCCTGGTCCTGACCCTGGAGGAGCCACTCAACGTCTTTCCCAAGCTGCTGGCGATGCCGGTAGCCGCCATCGTTCCCACGCCCACCCCGCCTAACTTCGACCAGGGTCCCACCGGAAGCGGACCGTGGAAGTTCGTCTCCTGGTCGCACGACGACGCTATCGTGCTGGCCAGGAACGAGAGCTACTGGGGCGGGGCTCCGAAATCCGACACCCTCCGAATCCGAATCATTCCCGAGCCTCTGACTCAAGCAGCCGAGTACGAGGCCGGCCAGCTGAGCGTAGTCGAGGTACCGGTGGGCGAGACCCGGCGCTGGGAGCAGACCCATGCCGACGAGCTCCAGCGCCGGCCGGCGTTGCGCGACCTCTACGTGGCTATCAACACCAGCCGGGGACCCCTCAAGGACGTGCGCGTCCGCCGGGCCCTCAATCACGCGGTGGACGTTCGGACTCTGCTTGGAACCGTCATGGCCGATCGCGGGGTACTCGCCGCTGGTTCCCTGCCACCGGGTATTGTGGGTTACGACTCCACCCGTGTGCCATACGGCTATGATCCCGCCAGGGCCAGGCAGCTACTGAGCGAGGCCGGATACCCCAACGGCTTCTCGATCAAGCTGTGGCGGACGCAACGCGCCGAGCTGGCCAGGCTGGCACAGTCCATTCAGCAGAACCTGACCGAGGTCGGCATCCGGGCGGAGATCGTGGAGCGGGATGCGTCGAGCGCTCGCGCGGCGGTGCGCAACGGTGAAGCCGACCTCTTCCTGACCGACTGGTGGGCCGACTACCCCGACCCCGAGAACTTTAACTTCCCGCTCTTCCACTCCCGCAACAAAGGTCCGGGCGGCAACTATGCTTTTCTCGCCGACGCCGCGGTGGACTCGATGATCCTCCGCGCGCGCGCCACGACCGATGAGGCCGAGAAAGCACGGCTATCGCGCGAGATCGACGCCCGGGTGTTCGACCTGGCGCCGTGGATCTTTCTCTGGTTTCCGGTCGACGTCTGGGCCAGTCAGCCCGATGTAAAGGGCTGGCGGATTCCGCTGGTCTTCACCGGGCAGCGATGGATGGAGGCAAAGCGTACCCGGTGAGGCGGTTCATACTGTATCGGCTCGCGCTGCTGGTCCCCACGCTGTTTGGCGTGCTGCTGGTCACCTTTCTGCTGCTCTATGTCGCCCCCGGCGATCCGGTGCAAGCGATGGTCGGAGAGCGAGCAGACGCCGAGACTCTCGCCCGACTCCGGGCCGAGCTGCGGCTGGACGATCCACTCTACCAGCAGTTCGGGCACTACATCGGTGGCGTTCTCCAGGGCGATCTCGGCACCAGTTACATCACCCGGCGACCGATCCTGCAGGACCTGCTCGAGCGGTTTCCGGCGACGCTGCGGCTGGCCGGCGCGGCCATGCTCTTTGCGGCGGTCGTCGGCATCGCCGTCGGAATCTTTGGCGCCTGGCGGCCGGGCAGCTGGGCCGACCGATTTGCGACCTTCGCCGCCTATCTGGGAGTCTCGTTCCCAGTCTATTGGGTTGGTCTGATCCTGATCCTGATCTTCGCCGTGCATTTGCGCTGGCTGCCGCCGTCGGGATCGGCCGGCCTCATATACCTGATTCTTCCCGCCATCACGCTGGGCATGAGATCGGTCGCGTTCTTGTCGCGGATGACGCGGGCAGCCATGCAGGAAGTGCTCCAGAGCGACTTCATTCGCACGGCGCGTGCCAAGGGATTGAACGAAGGCCGCGTGGTGCTTTCGCACGGGTTTCGCAATGCCCTCCTCCCCGTCGTTACCGTGCTGGGGCTGGACTTCGGCAGTTATCTGACCGGCTCCATCCTGACCGAGACCATCTTTTCCTGGCCTGGAGTGGGCCGATATGTCCTCACGGCAATCGACAAGCGTGACCTCCCGGCAGTACAGGGAAGCATCCTCTTCCTCAGCCTGGTCTTCGTGATGGTGAACCTGCTGACCGACTTGCTCTATGCTCGGGTGGATCCGAGGGTGGCGTATGATTGAGGGCAAGGACGGGAAAGGCGGGAAGGTCGGGAGGGTGAGGATTACCCGCTCTTGGTTGATCCCAGGAATCTTGCGCCCCCTGCTTACTCTCTTGATCCTTCCCGTCCTTCCCGTCATTCCCGTCCTTCCCGCACAGTCCCTGTCCAAGCGCCTCGACGCTCGACTGGATCGTCCACCGTTCAACCGGCAGCTCTGGGGCGTGGCAATGGTGGACCAGAATGGGCGGCTGGTTTATGGCCGGAACGCCGATCGTCTCTTCATTCCCGCCAGCAACACCAAGCTGGTCGTCAGCGCCGTGGCCTCGGCGCTTCTCCCCCCCGACTGGCGCGTGAAGACCAGCGTCTACGGCGGGCCGATCGTAGGCGGCGTCCTCGTGGGGGATCTGCTGCTCTACGGCCGAGGCGATCCTACCATGGATCAACGCTGCTACGCCACCGACTCCACCCTGGCCGGCGTGTGCGACACCGATCCGTTCGCCCGGCTGCGCCAGCTGGCCGATTCGCTCCGAAGCCTGGGGGTACAGCTGATCGCTGGAGATGTGGTGGGCGACGGCAGCTACTTCGAGCCCACACTGGTCCACCCGAATTGGGAACAGTTCGATCTCAACTGGTGGTACGCGGCACCAGTCTCGGGACTCGGCTTCCACGATAACAGCGTCGATTTCACCTGGCAGCCGGGGCCGGCGCCGGGCACACCGGCCGTTATCTCGATGAGTCCGGACCTGGGCGACATCAGCTTCGAGAACCGCACGGTCACGGTGCCGCCCGGCGGGGAGTCGGACATCGGGGATCGCTTCTTCCGCCATCCCGGCACGCTTCAAATCTGGGCCGAAGGCACCGTGGCCCTCGACAACCCGAGGCGCATCGAGTCATTCGCGTTGCCGGACCCGAATCTGTACGCCGCGCGAGCCCTGCGTCAGGCACTGACCGATGCAGGCATCTCGGTTGCAGGCACTACCCGGTCTACCACTGACTCCACCCTGTACGCCGGCATGCGGGCAACCGCGCCGTTGGCGGAGGTCTCCTCCCGCCCACTCCGGGACTGGATCTTTCCCATCCTCAACACCAGTCAGAACTGGTTCGCGGAAATGTTGCTGAAGCAGCTGGGCCGGCAGTTCGGGAGAGGCGGCTCATGGCCGGAAGGCCTCGAAGTGGAGCGGCGCTTTCTGATCGATTCGGTCCGAATTGATTCGACCCAGATCTCCCTGAGCGATGGCTCCGGTCTCTCGAGCACCAATCTGCTGAGCCCGGTAGCGTTCACCCAGATACTCCGCTTCATCCGTGGCCACCCGCGCTACGCCACTTTTGCGTCCGGGCTTCCCCAGGCGGGCGTTACCGGCTCGCTCCGCACCCGCTTCGTGGGGACGCCCCTCGCTGGACGAGTACGGGGAAAGACAGGAAGCATCTCCCGGGTGAACACCCTCTCGGGATATATCGAGCTGGCCCGCGGAAGATTTCTCACCTTCTCGGTGCAGGCTAACCACCACGTCCAGCCAGGCCGGGCAATTCTGGGAGTGATCGACAGTGTTGTGGTGGAGATGGGAAAAGGGGTGAGGTGAGAGCGGTAAACCCATAGGGAAGAAGGAAAGCGTGAGCGGTCGCGGTAGACGGGGGCGGTGGCATTGGAGCCAAGCCCTTGGCGTGGTCCTCTTTGGGGTGGTCGTCATTGCCTCGGCCGCACGCCGAGCCTCCAGGCAGGGCGTCGGTACCGATTTCCACGTGTTCTGGCAGGCGGGATATGACTTCGCCCATGGCTTGCCGCTCTACCAGCCACTCCCTGGCGCCCGCCACTTCAACTACCCGCCCTTCGCGGCTCAAGTCTTCCAGGTGCTCGGCCTCTTCCCGTTGAAAACGGCGGCGGGGCTTTTCTACGTCGCGAGTGCCGGGCTCATCATCATCGCTGTCTGGGTATCCCGCGACATCGGGCAACGGCTGGAGCCGCAGAGGCCGCCGGGAGCCCGGCCGTTGGCCCTGGCAGTTCTCTGCTCAGCCGGATTCATGCTGGACAACATGGCGCACCTTCAGGTGAACCTGTTGACGTTCGTCCTCACCCTCCTCGGCGTGCAGGCGCTTCTCTCGAAGCGGGAGTTTGCGGCTGGAGGGTGGCTCGTGGCGGCCACCGCCATCAAGATCACCCCAGTCTTCTTTCTTGTCTGGGCCGCCCTTCGCGGAAGCCGGCGCAGCCTTACGGCCATCTTCGTGTTTGCTGTGCTGTGCCTGATGTTGCCGACTATTCAACGAGGGCTACCGCAGGGATCGGAGGACCTGACGGACTACTACGGAAGTTTTCTGCAGGCGTTCGCTGCAGGCGGGGTGATTACGAACTACCGTAACCAGAATCTTGCTGCCTTGGTCTACCGGACCGTTACTCCGGCAGCGGCGGAAGATGTGCCGCCCTACGAATACGCCTACTTGCCATCCCTCGCCCCAGCTGCTCCCATGATTTATCGGGTGCTCGCATTGGCAGTACTCGCGGCCTTCCTGGCGCATCTGGTGCAGTTGAGGCGGGCGGGCCGGCAGATTACGGCGCTCGAGATCTCCAGTGTCTTTCTGACCGGCCATCTATTGTCGGGGATCACCTGGAGGGCGCACCTGGTCACGCTGCTTTTCGTCTTCTACGCCTTCTTCGCGCTGGATTTCAGTCGGTTCGGGAGAGTTGGGCGGTTAGCCCTTGGATTGGCGTGGGCAGGCACGGTGGTAATAGGACTGGGACGTGATCTGACCGGCAGCCGCATCCATCACTACCTGGCGGGTTACAGCGTGTCCGTGTGGGTGATGCTTCTCCTCTTCACGCTGAGCGTCGACTGGAGTCGGCGCCTTGGCCCCCTCGGTCGCGCCGCTCCCTCAGGGTGACCCCCGTCCTTCCCGTCAATCGTCTTTCTGCCCGAAGAGCGCCATGTTGGACGAATGCCCCGGGTTCACCTTGGTCTTGGGATTGATCCAGTGTACCGCGTTGTTCACGGCGATGCAGGCCTCGCCCGCGCCGGTCGCGATCAGCTTGAGCTTGCCGGGATAGTGGGTGATGTCCCCCGCGGCATAGATCCCGGGCACGTTGGTGGCCATCACCTGATCCACCTTGATGTCAGCCTTCTCCGTATCGAGACCCCATTCCTTGATAGCGCCGAGATCGGAGTGGAACCCGAGCAGCGGGATGACGGCGTCCATCTCGAGCGTCTCTTCCTCCTTCGTCTTGCTGTTGAAGATGGTGACCCGCTCGACCTTGCCGTTGCCGTGGAGCGCCTTCACCTCCCAGAAGGTGCGCAAGTCGCACTTTCCCGCGCGCTGGAATTCCTGTACCTGGCTGATCGTTGCCTGGTGGGCCCGGAACCCGTCGCGCCGGTGAATGAGCGTGATGGACTTCGCGATGCCCTGCAGGTTCACCGCCCAGTCGAATGCAGAATCACCGCCACCCACCAGAAGCACGCGCTGGCCCTGGAACTGTTTCGGGTCCAACACCTTGAAAAAGAGACCCTTCTCCTCGAAACGATCTTCTCCCGCGATACCCAGTTTTCGAGCCTCGAACGCGCCGATACCGGCAGCAATGATGATGGTCCGGGTGGGATACTCGGATTCCGAAGTCTCCAGTACGAAGTGACTGGTTCCGTTCTCCTCTACCCGCCGAAGTCCGGTCACGATCTCACCCAGGTGGGTGGTGGCTCCGAACTGCAGCGCCTGGGTCGCCATGTCCCGCACCAGGTCCTTGGCGAGCACCTTGGGAAAGCCGGCCACATCGAAGATGTATTTCTCTGGATAGAGCGCCATCAGTTGCCCGCCCAGAGCCGGAAGAGCGTCGATGATGCGCGCGGATGCCCCGCGCATGCCCGCGTAGAAGGCGGCGAACAGGCCGGTCGGGCCGCCGCCGATGATGGATATGTCCTTCAGCTCCTGCTCGGCCACTGCATCTCCTGGTGGTGTTTGGGGCCTGCTGTCGGGTAAAAGCTAATAGCTAACCGCTGGTCGCTCACCCCCAAAGCCCTTTCGCTCGGCATCGGGACTCGGCACATTGTCGGCCATGCCTCCGAGATGCATCCGGTTGCTGGTCGTTGCGCACCTGATCCTGGGCGTCGGCCTGGGCATGGGCGGTTGCCGGGGCGCGGGACGCTTTCTGGGTGAGCTGTTTCGCGAGCGTCCCGCGTCTCCGCTCGACTCGATGAGCGTTGCCAGCGATGTGCGGGTCGACTCGTCCGGATACCTGGTGGGAAGCTTCGTGGGCGAGGGCACCAACCGCGCGGTGCATCTCCTCTCGAGCGATACGGGACTCGTGGCGGCACTGGTGCGCCGCTACCGGCGAGACCTCCTTCAGGGGGACCAGCCCTGGGGGCCGCTGGCGCGTGAGGGCGTTGTCACGCTGGGATCCGCCGGCGGCCGTCGGACAACCGGCTCGCCAAAGATCGGGCGCGCGATGGCTGCCTCGCCTCTGGGGCAGACCGGAGTCGTACCCCGCGCCATTCTGCTCCGCGGCAGCTCCTGTGGCTGGCGGGGAGCCCAGGTCGAGATCATCGTGGATCATGATCGCGGTACCCGGGATCCTCCGCTGCAAGGTCCCGTGCTGGGCTCACTGACGCGGACCGACTCCTCGACCTCCGAACCGAACGCAGGATTTCGCCGGCGGGAGCCGCTCGCGCCACCCAGTACCGGGCTGGCAGACGAGCTGATCGCCCGAACCGGCAGGGTCATGGACTCCGTGCTCGGCGGCCGCTTCCCCTCACTGGTGCTGAGGGGCCCGGCTGACCCGAGGATCGAGATCAACACCCTGTCGGACGTGGATGCCGCGGACGTGATGGCCTTCCGTTCGGCGCCGGGGAGAGTCCGCTTCGCGGTATCACTCCGGGAACGGCGGATAACCGCGGGGGACGACACGCTGTTGGCCGCCACAGTCATGGCGTGGGACAGTGCGGGAACCTGGCAGCAGACGATCTTTCGTCCGACATTACTCTCCTTCCGCCGCGGCCGCCTCGCTCCCTACGGCGCCCTTCGACGCAGCATCTTCTGGCGGCGGCTCCAGCCGATCAGCGACTTTGGATTCCAGCGTGACAACCTGTGGATGGAGCAGGTCGATGTGGCCGAGCGCAGCGTGATCTGGGGCATTATCCAGCCGGGCGGCAACGTGGTCGTCGCCGCGGCCGAAGTGGAGGCGCCCTGCCAGTGAAGATCTATACCAGGACGGGGGACACCGGTGAAACGGCGCTGTTCGGTGGCGGCCGGGTAACCAAGGATCACCCCCGGGTGGCCGCGTACGGAGATGTGGACGAGCTGAATTCTGTGATCGGACTTATCCGCGCCACCGAGCCAGCGGCGCTCTTTGACCCGCTGCTCGAGTCGATCCAGCGCGACCTGTTTTCCATCGGCGGGCACCTGGCGACCCCGGATCCTGAGCGGGTGCGCAAGGCACTGGAGAAGGCGACGCTGTCACCAGAACGCGTCAGCGAGTTCGAGCGAGCCATGGATGAGGCTGACCAGGAGCTCCAGCCGCTCAAGGCCTTTGTGCTGCCGGCTGGAACCCCCAAGGCGTCCGCGCTACACCTGGGCCGAACGGTCTGCCGTCGTGCCGAAAGGAGCGTCGTGCACCTGGCGCATGACAACGATGTGCCTGAGCTCTTCGTGGTCTACCTCAACCGGCTTTCCGACTTGCTCTTTATTCTCGCTCGGCTGGCAAACCATCGGGCCGGCGTGAGCGACGTGACCTGGTGATCGGCAAACCGGTCGTCGTGAGCCACGCGCTGGGACGCTACCCCGTCTATGTCGAGCCCGGTGCACTCGCCCGGCTGGACCGGCTGGTGAGCGAGCATCTCCCCGGAAGGCGTGTCGCGATGATCGCGGATGACTCGGTACACCAGCTCTACCGGAACGGCCGAATGGGCGCAGCTCCCTGGGCCGGGGAGACCATCACCTTCCCCGCCGGAGAGAAATCCAAGACGCGGGAATCCTGGGCCCGCATCACCGACACCCTCATGGAGCGCGGGTTTGGGCGCGACAGCGGGCTGATCGCTTTGGGCGGAGGGGTCGCTGGTGACCTCGCGGGGTTCGTAGCTGCCACCTATATGCGTGGAGTGCCGTATCTCCAGGTGCCGACCACCCTGCTGGCCATGGTTGACGCGTCGGTCGGCGGCAAGACCGGACTGGATACTCCTCAGGGCAAGAATCTGGTTGGGGCCTTTCACCCCCCTGCAGCAGTGCTTGCCGATCCTCAAACGCTGGCGACTCTGCCCCATCGGGACTATCGCGCCGGACTGGCGGAGGCGGTGAAGCACGGCCTCATCGCGGATCGGGAATATTTCGAGTGGATGGAGGCCAACGCCCTCGAGATCTCCTCTCGCGGTCTGGACCCGCTTACCCGCCTCATCAGGCGAAGTGTAGAGATCAAGGCCGAGGTGGTGAGCAGGGACGAACGCGAGTCGGGACAGCGCGCCATCCTCAACGCCGGCCATACCGTGGCTCACGCCCTGGAACGTGCGTCCGGTTATGAACTCTCCCACGGCGAAGCCGTTGCCCTGGGTCTGATTGTCGAGTGCGAGCTGGCGGAACAGCTCGGTATCGCATCGCCCGGACTCCGGAAGAGGGTTGCGATTCTGCTGGGCCGGTTCGGTCTGCCTGCGCGACTTCCGCGCATGGAGCGGAGCGCGCTCCTGGGTCACATGGCCGTCGATAAGAAAAATCGGGCCGGACAAGTTCACTTCGCGTTGCCGAGACAGATGGGGGAAATGCACCAGGAGAACGGCTGGACCACGCCGGTGAAAGTCGCGGCCATCGGGGCGGCGGTAGCGGCCTTGGAGTGATGATCCGGAGGCATCTATGTGGTTGAACTGCAGTCTCTTGCAGCAAATCAAGGCGCGGGGGCAGCCGGCGGGGGGTTCTGCACAAAGTGGATAAAACCACGAAGCGTTTACCCAGTAACATTTTGTGATGTGGAAAGATTTTTTTGCTTGACCGCGCAGCGCGCTATTCCTATATTGGCTCATCCTCTCCGAATAGTCTGGTCACCGCAGCCATAATCGCAGCGCATTTCAACTCTGCCGGGGTTGTCTATGACCGTCGTCCGTACCGGGAAAGCCCGGCCGTTTGCCCGCTCCACTCCTTCCGGCGCGTTCGATCAATACCTGCTCGATATCCAGAAGCTCCCGATGATCTCCGATCCCGACGAGGAGAAACGTCTGGCCAGATGTGCGCTGGCAGGCGATGAGGTAGCGGCCGAGCGGCTGGTCACCGCCAACCTGCGGTTCGTGATCTCGTACGTGAAGAAGTACCAGGGACACGGGCTCGACTTGTCCGAGCTGGTGGCCATCGGCAACGAGGGTCTCCTTAAGGCGGTCAAGAAGTTCGATCCCGATCACGGGGTAAAGTTCATCTCGTATGCGGTCTGGTGGGTTCGCCAGGCGGTGTTGAAGGCCCTGGCAGAGCAGACTCGCAGCGTTCGAATCCCGCTCAACCAGAATTCCGCGCTGGTCCGCATGTCGCGCGCCAAGAGCTTTCTGGCCCAGGAGCTTGGGCGGGAGCCGACCGACGCCGAGATTGCCATCGCGCTCAACGATACGGTGGACAACATCCGCTCGGCTCATCGGATGACCTCCACCGAGGTCTCGCTCGACGCGCCGGTGGAGCGGCAGGACCGGGGGGCCAGCACCTTCGGCGAGCGAGTGGCCGGCACCGGCGGTATCGAGATCGAGGAGATGACGGACGTCCGGCTCCAGCGCGAGTTTATCGACCGGATCTTCCAACGGCACCTCACCCCCCGCGAGCGCAAGATTCTTTCCCTCTATTACGGTCTGGAGGAAGGATCCGAGGCCCTGACTCTGGAAAAGATCGGCGCCCTCCTCGGGGTCACCCGGGAGCGCATCCGGCAGATCCGGGAGCGGGCGTTCGAGAAGCTGCGCGATTCCGCGGACGTGCGGTCGCTCAGGGGGTTCTGGGGAGCGGCCTAAGAGGCGTGAGCGGTAAACAGTAAAGCGGTAAGCGGGGAGTTCCGGATGGCATCGGGGCTCCCCGCACACTTCTCACCGCCCACCGCTTACCTTTCCAAAATGCCCTCCCGCCTTCCCATCTTTCCACTCGCAGCGGTGCTGTTCCCTGGTACGCCGCTTCCGCTGCACATCTTCGAGCCGCGGTACAAGCGAATGCTGGCGGACTGTCTCGCTGCGGACCGGCGTTTTGGAATCACGCCGGTTCCGCCGGCGCGCGACGTCCCCGAGCCGGGAACGGTTGGCTGCGTCGCGGAGGTACGGGTAAATCAGGAGCTTCCGGATGGCCGGTCAAACATCGTAGTGGTAGGCGGCTCACGGTTCGTGCTGGGCCGGCTCCTCGAGGAGTCTCTCCCCTATCTCGTGGCCCAGGTCCAGACGTTCGACGATGATCCGAACACCGAGCCCGCCGCGGAAGAGACGAGTATTTTACGGGCGCTCTTCGCTCGCTACTTCTCCGGATTGCGCCAGCTGAACGATGTGGAGCCGGAAGAGCCGGCGCTGCCCGAGGACCCCTTGAGTCTCTCTTTTCAGGTGGCCGGGGCGATTGAGTGCGACCCCGGCGTTAAGCACCGGCTGCTGGCGGAACGATCGACCAGCCGGCGATTTAAGGCGCTGCTGTTACTGCTCCCGGTGCTCACCAGTGCGGTCGAGAGCGCGCTCAAGGTGCACCAGCGCGCTCACACCAATGGAAAAGGCGGCGCGGCCCCCGATATCGTCGCAGACCAATGAACTCCTCCCTGATCGACGCGCTGGTCCGGATCGTTGGACCCCAGTGGGTGCGCCACCGGCGTGCCGACCTGGCCACCTACGCAATGGACGGCCTCCCCACCCACGAATCCACTCCCGGCCTGCTGGTCATGCCGGGGAGCCCCTCCGAGGTGCGGGAGATCGTGCGCTTGTTGCATCTCGTTCAGGTGCCGTTCGTCGCCCGGGGTGCCGGCACCGGGCTCTCAGGGGGCGCGCTCGCCGAGTCGGACGCGGTGCTAATCACCCTCACTCGGATGAACCGCATCCTCCGCGTCGACCCGATTCAACGGAGGGCAGTGGTTCAACCTGGTGTCGTGAACGCCCGGCTCTCCGAAGCGGTCGCCCCGCTCGGGCTCCAGTACGTACCGGATCCTTCGAGTCAGGCGGCCTGCACGGTTGGCGGCAACGTGGCCGAAAACGCGGGCGGACCTCATTGCCTGAAATACGGAGTGACCACCAACCACATCGTGTCACTGGAGGTAGTGCTCCCGGACGGCTCGGTGCTCCGGATCGGTTCCGACCAGGGCGAGGCCTGGGGCCCCGACCTCGTGGGGTTGTTCGTGGGGAGCGAAGGGATGTTCGGGATTGCCACTGAGATCACGGTCCGGCTGGAGCCAATCCCCGAAAGCGTGCGGACGATGTTGGCTGACTTCACCACCGTTCGGGCCGCCAGTGAGGCCGTGTCGGCGATCATCGCCGCCGGAATCGTGCCTGCGGCGCTCGAGATGATGGACAAGGCCTGTGTCGCGGCGGTGGAGGCCTCTATCTATGCCGCCGGATACCCCACCGATGCGGCTGCGGTCCTGCTGGTCGAGCTTGACGGCCAGACCGATGCCGTCGGCGCCGAAGCACACACCGTCAAGGACATCCTGCTCGAGTGTGGGGCTCGCGAGGTGCGCAGCGCATCAACCGCGGTCGACCGGGGACGGCTCTGGCAAGGGCGCAAGAAGGCGTTCGGGGCGATGGGGCGGATCGCACCGGATCTCGCGGTGCAGGACGCTGTGGTGCCCCGCTCAGCGCTGCCGGCGATCATGGACCAGATAGAGGCGATCCGGCAGCACCACGATCTCACCATCAGCAACGTTTTCCATGCCGGAGACGGCAATCTCCACCCGAACATCAGCTTCGACCGGCGTGATCCGGCGGTGGCCTTTCGAGTCCAGCTGGCCTGCCGCGAAATCATGGCGGTCTGTGTGGCCGCTGGAGGCAGCATTACCGGTGAGCACGGGGTCGGGTCGGACAAGCTCGATTACATGCCCTGGATCTTCGATGCGCAGACCCTCGGCGCCATGCGCGCGGTCCGCCGGGTATTCGATCCGGAGGAACGGGCCAACCCGGGTAAAGTCTATCCGGTGCACGCCTGCCGTGAATGGCACGCGGTGAAGAGCGCCCGCCTATGAATGACGCCATCTATGCCCGGCTTCGTGCGCTGCTCGGCACTGCCGGCGTCGACCGGGATGCCAACGGGGTGGCACGGGCCAGCCCGGACTCGAACGACGCGCTCTCCCTGGTATGCCGTCTGGCACACGAGGAAAGCTGGAAGATCCGGGTCGAAGGTCGGGGGACGTGGCTGGCTCCGGATGCGCCCGCGGACCTGGTAGTGCGCACCCGCGCCCTGGAGCAGATCGTGTCGGTGAGCCCGGCCGACCTGGTCGCCACGGTGCAGGGAGGCGCGTCCCTCGAGGCGCTGCGGCGGCGGCTGGCCGATTATGGCATGTGGCTCGCCATCGACCCGCCGGGCCGGCCTGACCGGAGCATCGGCTCGGTGATTGCCACCGCCACGGCCGGTCCTCTCCGTCACGGATACGGACCAGTGCGAGACCACGTGCTCGGCTGCACCGTCGCCACCGGAGACGGGAGGCTGGTCAACGCCGGCGGCCGGGTGGTGAAGAACGTCGCCGGCTACGATCTCACTAAGCTCCAGGTGGGAGGCTTCGGCGGGTTCGGAATTATTGCTGACGTCCATCTGCGGCTCCGCGCCCTGCCCCGGGCCGATGTCACCCTGGTAGCGCGGGGCGCTCGGGACGCGCTCACCGCCGCGGCCCGCGAGCTGATGTCGGCCCACCTGTTGCCCAGCGCCCTGGAGCTGATCTCACCTGCCCTTGCTGCCGAGGCGGATTGGGTGCTTGCCGCCCGCTTCGTCGGGACTGACGCCGCGGTCCAGGCCGATGTGCGTCGGCTCGGCTCGGTCGGCGGGCAGCTCTGGCAGCCGCTCCCGGCCGATCGCACCGCGGCGTTCTGGAGCGTGGCCGCGCGTGGCAGTCTTGGCGGCCCCATAACGCTGCGGCTCGGGGTGCTGGGCGACGGCATCGACGAAGCGATTGACCTCCTGTCCCATGACCTCGACGAGGGATTGGTGTCGGCCGGTGCGGGACTGGGAATGATCCGTTGGACGGGTGATGCGCCGCTCGAGCGACTCCGCGCGCTGCGCCGGGCCGCGGCCGCCCGCGAGATCCCCATGACCCTCGAGCGAGCGCCCTGGGCCGTCCGACGGGCAATCGGGCACTTCGGTGCCTACCGGGAAGGTGTTGGCCAGATCGTCGGCCGGCTCCGCGACACTTTCGACCCCGGGCAATGCCTGAGTGTGGCATTGGAAGGGGTGGATAATGCGTAGGGTGGAAGCGGCCAACGGTTACTCCGCCCTGGATCCCTGCGTGCACTGCGGCTTCTGCCTTCCTGCTTGTCCCACATACCTGGTCACTGGGGA
Source organism: Gemmatimonadales bacterium (assembly GCA_035557715.1). Taxonomy (GTDB): domain Bacteria; phylum Gemmatimonadota; class Gemmatimonadetes; order Gemmatimonadales; family GWC2-71-9; genus CAVVWJ01. The sequence goes on along the minus strand of DATMDQ010000085.1, from coordinate 3,647 downwards.
CGAGGGCGACAGCCCGCGAGGCCGTATCGTGCTGATGCGAGCCCTGGAGCGAGGGGAGATGAGTCCCCACGATCCGGGGTTGTTGGAACACCTCGAGGGATGTCTTGGCTGCCGCGGATGCGAGCCGGTCTGTCCCTCCGGCGTGGGGTATGGACGCGGCCTGGAGGCCGCCCGGGAACAGATCTACCACGCTCGGGGTCTCTCCTCCTTGGCTCGGCTGGTCCTGGGTGTCTTTCGGTATGGCAAGATCTGGCGACCGTTGTTCGCCTTGGCCCGGACGCTTCGGTCCACCGGACTGCCCAGCCTCCTGGCCGGGAAGGGGCGGCTCGGGTTTGGAATGGGTATGCTGGCATCCTCGTCGGAAATGACCGAGCAGGCTGAGAAGAGGAAGGACGGAGGCCAGCGGGACAGCGGGTCGGCGGGGCAGCCGGGCTCGACTCATGAGTCCCTTCCCGGTGCTGTTGCTGTTCCGCTGTCCCCCGGTCCCGCCGGCGCACCGACCGTCATTCTATTCCGCGGCTGCGTGATGAATGCGCTCTTCAGCCACGTGCACGAAGCTACCAAGCGAACCCTGCGGGTAAACGGATATCGGGTCATTGAGGCGAAGGGCCAGGCCTGTTGCGGGGCGCTGCACGAGCATGCGGGAGACGTGGATGGCGCTCGGGCCCTGGCGGCGGCCAATGTCGCCGCCCTGCAAGGGAAAGCGGATTTCATCGTGGTGAACAGCGCCGGTTGCGGAGCCCTGCTCAAGGACTACGGCCGCCTGCTGGAGTCGAGCGCAGCCGCTATGGTGGCGGCCCGGGTCCGAGACGTTTCCGAGCTGCTGGCCGAACGAGGCCCCAGGCCGGGCGCACCGATCCGCCTGGACGTGGCGTACGACGCGCCCTGTCACCTCCAGCATGCCCAGCGCGTCCACCAGGCCCCGCTCGCCATGCTGGAGGCGGTGCCCGGTTTGCGCCTTCGGGTCCTGCCGGGCTCTGACCGCTGCTGCGGTAGCGCGGGGATCTACTCCGTCCTGCGCCCCGCCATGGCCCGCGCGGTGCTCGACAGCAAGATCGCGAGCGTGGCCGAAGCCAGGCCGCGGCCCGACCTGATCGTCAGCGGCAACCCGGGCTGCCTGATGCAGATCGGAGCCGGCCTTCGGGCCGCCCGCCTGCCCATCGGTGTGGCCCATCCCGTGGAGCTGCTGGATCTGTCGTACGATGAGGCGGGGTACTATGATGGGGTGAACGGTTAGCGGTGAGCGGGCCGTTTCCCCCCCCCACGCTACCGCTTACTGCTTACCGCTTACCGCTCACGCCTTACCTCGTTATACCTTCTCCATGACCTCCGGCATCCTGTTCGACTTCAATGGCGTCATCGTAGACGATGAGTCACAGCACTGCGACGCGCTGATCGCCACGCTGGCTGGATACGGGTACGCGCTGGACCGGGACACGTATTATCGCGAGTACCTCGGCTTCGACGATCGCGAGTGCTTCCGATTCACCTTCGAGCGTATGGGACGACCGCAGGACGACGCCGCGCTCTGCGAGGCCATCGCCCGCAAACATGCGGAGTATGAGCGATCTATTCGCGGCTCGATGCGTCTGGTTCCAGGCGTTGCCGATTTCATCGAGAACGCGGCGCTGGATGGCTTTCAGCTGGCCATCGTCTCGGGGGCCCTCAGGAGCGAGATCGACCTCGTGCTCCAGCTGGCTGGACTGCGGCCCCATTTTTCCGAGATCATCGCGGCGGAAGACGTAGCCGCCTGCAAGCCCAATCCTCAGGGCTACAACCGGGCGCGGGAAAAGCTGGAACTCGCACCCAGGCGCTGCGTGGTGGTGGAGGATTCGATACCCGGACTGAACGCAGCCCGGGCCGCGGGGCTGCGTTGCGCGGTACTGGCCACCTCGCACCCGGAAGACATGCTGAGCAACGCCGATCTGGTCTGGCAGGATTTCGTGGGCCACGATGCAGCAGAGCTACCCTGGGCCCATGTCTGAATTCGACCTGACCCTCGACCGGGATCGACTCTCCGAGGTGCGGCACGGCGCGGTATTGGTGACCAGCGAGCCGGCGGTCTTCCGGGTACAGGGTCCGGGCGCCCTGGCCTGCTTGCAGGGTCTCCTCACCAACGATCTGGTGAAGCCTGGCGATAACAGCCTGGTCTATGGGGCCCTGCTCACCCCCAAGGGCGCTATGGTGGTGGACTACTGGGTCATCCGGCAGGCGGATGCCATCACTCTCATTGCCCCCCGTTCGGGACACGAAGCCTCACTCGATCTCTTCCGCCGGCAGCTCCCTCCTCGCCTGGCCCGGGTGACCGACCTGACCGGTGAGGCCCGGGTAGCCTGGCTGATTGGTGCCCACGGATTTCAGACGCTCGCTAAATCGGGAGTCGCCATGCCGGAGTCTTCGGGGCGAGTCGCTTCCGTGGGTGGAGAGGTGAGTCCCGTCGCCCTGGCGCTCGCGCCGGAAGCCGCGCCGTTCGTGGCCTTGGCCGTCGGCGCCGAGCCCGCCGTGGCGGCGCTGAGCTCCCGGTTGCTGTCAGCCGGTGCGCTGCCCGGCGAGGAGAGCGATCTGCATGCGGCCCGGATCCTCTGCGGCTGGCCGGCACTGGGCGCCGAAATCGACGACCGGACCCTGCCGCAGGAGGTACGGTACGATCAGATCGGGGGGGTGTCGTACACCAAGGGCTGCTACACCGGGCAAGAGACGGTGGCGCGGCTGCACTTCCGGGGCCACACCAACCGCGAGCTGCGCGGGCTGCGGTGGCGACGGCCTGACCCGCTCGACGGCCGGACGATCAATAAAGGGGAACGCGAAGTCGGGAGTGTCCGGTCCACACTCAGCTTCGACGATCGCGCCATCGGACTGGGATTGATCCGCCGCGAGGTCAGCGTGGGCGAGGAGCTGGTGGCTGGCGGCCAGCCGGCCACCGTGGTCGCCCTGCCGTTTGGTCCCGAGGACCTCGATGGCTGACACCCGAAACGAACGAGCCCCGAGCAATGCTCGGGGCCCGTCGGACAGCGAGACTCCGGGCCCTGCTACTTGGCCGTGTCCCGCGTCATCGTGGAATCGGAGTGCATCATGCTTGAGCTGTCAGCCATGGTCGGAGCCATGCCGGACGTATCGGCGCCCGACGTGGTACCCTTCTTCTCACCACAGGCAGCAAGCGCCAGCACCGCGGTCATCAACAGGATCGTCTTCATCGTCTCTCCATCAAGGGACAGTTGGTGGTGGAATTCGGGTCTGAGCCGTTCGCTCCGGGCAGACGTGGGGCGAAGGTACGTCGCTGTTTTCGTTTATGCAAGGTGAGCGAAGTTGCAGGGCCTGCTGAGACCGTTCGCGACTGAGCCGGTGGGTGACCGCCGGCTATACGCTAACCTATTGCTGTACAATAGTTTAGGTTCTGCCCACTGGATCCCGCATCCGAAGCGAATCAAGCCATGATCGAACCACGCACGCTAGGTGAACTCAAGAACAGCCGCTGGGCTGAAGCCCCCCTCCGGGGCCGCACCGTCCGGGAAGAGATCCGGGGCAATCTCCTGGCCCGACTCGGCTCAGGCGAGCCGCTCTTCCCCGGCATCATCGGCTACGAAGACACCATTCTCCCCCAGATCGTCAACGCGCTGCTGGCCCAGCATCACTTTATTCTGCTTGGC
>DATMDQ010000084.1:0-13520 GCA_035557715.1 Gemmatimonadales bacterium | reverse complement strand
GGTCGATTCCAGTACCGGCACGATCCTGCTCAAAGGTCAATTTCCCAACGACGACGGCTCGCTCTGGCCCGGCGGGTTCGTCAATGTGCGCCTCCAGCTCGACGTCGAGCCCGAGGCGCTGGTGATCCCGGCAGCGGCAGTTGTCGCGGGGCAGCAGGGAACTTTTGTATTTGTTGTCCAGCCAGATAGCTCAGCGTCCACCAAGGCGGTGACAGTGACCCGGACTGCGGGAGACTTCGCCATCGTGACCGGCGACGTGCAGCCCGGCGACCGGGTTGTGGTCGATGGCCAGCTGCGCCTGCGCCAGGGGTCCAAAGTACAGATCAAAGCCGCCGCAGACACCGCCCGCAGGCTGGGGGTCCTATGAATACCGAGCTCTTCATCCGGCGCCCCGTCATGACCACGCTGGTCATGCTCGGGATCCTGATCTTCGGCCTGGTGGCGTACCGGCAGCTGCCGGTCAGCGACCTGCCAGCGGTGGATTACCCGTCCATCTCGGTCAACGCCAGTCTGCCTGGCGCCAGTCCGGAAACCATGGCATCGGCGGTGGCCACCCCACTGGAGAAGCAGCTCTCCACCATTCCTGGGGTCGAGACCATGACCTCGACCAGCACCCAGGGGAGCAGCTCCATCTCACTCCAGTTTGTGCTCAGCCGGAACATCGACGCCGCTGCTCAAGACGTACAGGCAGCCATTTCCCAGGCTCAGCGCCAGCTGCCTCAGGAAATGCTGCCACCGAGCTTCCAGAAAGTGGATCCATCGGCGCAGCCGATCCTCTACTACGCCTTGTCCACCACCACGCTTCCCCTGCCCCAGCTCAACGAGTACGCCGAAAGCTTCCTGGCCCAGCGGCTCTCCACCGTCGATGGAGTGGCCCAGGTGCAGGTCTATGGGTCGATGAAGTATGCGGTCCGGATCCAGCTCGACCCCCAGCAGCTGGCATCCCGCTCCATTGGCATCGACGAGGTGGGGCGCGCCGTCGATGCGGGGAACGTCAACCTCCCGACCGGCATTCTCTGGGGAACAGACAAGGCTTACTCGGTGGAAAGTCAGGGCCAGCTCACCGATGCCGCCGGCTTCGGCGCACTGGTCGTGGCCTACCGCGATGGGGCCCCGGTGCGGCTCCGGGACCTCGGGCGGGTGGTCGACAGCGTGCAGGACACCAAGCGGGCCAGCTGGTACAACGGTCAGCGCGCCGTCGTCCTCGCCATCCAGCGCCAACCGGGTACCAACACGGTAGCTGTGGCGGAGCGGGTCAAGGCCGAGGTCGAGCGGCTCCGGCCCCAGATACCAGCGTCGATCGACATCGCCACGCTCAACGATCGCTCGCGGACAGTCAGAGCATCGGTTGACGACGTGAAGTTCACCCTCTTCCTGGCTCTCTGCCTGGTGGTGATGGTGATCTTCCTGTTCCTCCGGAACCTGCGCGCTACGATGATTCCGGCCCTGTCCCTGCCGTTATCGCTCGTCGGGACCTTCGCGGTGATGCACCTGCTGGGTTACAGCCTGGACAATCTTTCCCTCATGGCGCTGACCCTGGCGGTGGGCTTCGTAGTGGACGACGCCATCGTGGTGCTGGAAAACATCGTCCGGCACATCGAAAAGGGAGAGTCCGTCTTGGAGGCGGCGATCAACGGCAGCCGCGAAATCACGTTTACCGTGATCTCGATGACCCTGTCGCTGGTGGCGGTTTTCATTCCGGTGCTGTTCCTCGGCGGGCTCATCGGCCGCCTGTTTCAGACCTTCGCGGTCACCATCGGCGTGGCCATCCTCGTCTCCGGTTTCGTCTCGCTGACCCTGACGCCAATGCTCTGCAGCCGGTGGCTCAAGCCACACCAGCCCAACGAGCGCCATGGTCGGCTGTATACCACCATCGAGCGGGCCTGGGGAAAATCTCTGGGGGGTTACGAGCGCAGTTTGCACTGGGTAATGGACCGGCGGCCGCTGGCGATGGCGTTCAGCCTCGTGATTCTGGTGGGCACTATCGTTCTCGCCCGCATTGTGCCGAAGGGGTTCATCCCGAGTGAAGACCAGAGTCGTCTTGTGGCCACGACAGAGACCGCCGAGGGCACCAGTTACGACGCGATGGTGAAGCACCAGCTGGCGGCGGCCGCCATCGTGCAGGAGGACCCCAACGTCAACGGCTTCATGTCGTCGGTTGGCGGTGGAGGAAGGACCAGCACGGTGAATCAGGGACGTCTGATTCTGAACCTGAAAGACCCCGATCAGCGGGAAATGACCGCCGACGAAGTCGCCCGATCGCTCACCCAGAAGCTGGGCGCTGTGCCCGGGATGCGAGTGTTCATCAGCAATCCTCCGCCGATCAACATCGGCGGCCGCTCATCCAAGAGCGAGTATCAGTTCACCCTGCAAAGCTCCGACATCGACGCCCTGTACCAGGGTTCAGCCGCTCTGGAGCAGCGGCTCCACCAGGTACCCGGGCTGAGGGATGTGACCAGCGACCTGCAGATCAAGAACCCCGAGGTCCGGGTTGCCATCGACCGCGACCGGGCGGCAGCGTTGGGGATCGACGTGAGTCAGATCGAAAACGCCCTGTACAATGCGTACGGCGCCCGGCAGGTCAGCACGATTTATACGCCCAACGACCAGTACTGGGTGGTGATGGAGCTGCTGCCACAATATCAGCGCGACCTCTCGGCCATGAATCTGCTGCACCTCACTGGACGCGACGGAGTCTCGGTGCCGCTCGGCAGCCTGGCCAAGGTGACGCCTTCGACCGGGCCGCTCACGGTGAACCACTCGGGCCAGCTCCCCTCGGTGACCCTCTCGTTCAACCTGGAACCGGGAGTCTCGATCGGCACCGCGGTGGAGCGGGTACAGGCCGCAGCCCGGCAGGTGTTGCCCTCGACCATCAGTACCAGCTTCGCCGGGACGGCTCAGGCCTTCCAGGCTGCCCAGCAGGGCCTCCTGGTACTTCTGGTCCTGGCCATCGTGGTGATCTACCTGGTGCTCGGCATCCTCTACGAGAGCTTCGTGCACCCGCTGACCATCCTGTCAGGTCTTCCTTTCGCCGGATTCGGCGCCCTGCTGGCGTTGATGGTCTTCCAGCTGGATTTGAGCATCTACGCGTTTGTGGGCGTCATCATGCTCGTGGGCATCGTCAAGAAAAACGCCATCATGATGATCGACTTTGCCGTGGAGGCCGAGCGGCACGAGGGGCTCAGCGCCCGGGAAGCGATACTCCGGGCCGCCTCCGTGCGGTTCCGCCCCATCATGATGACCACCATGGCTGCACTGGTGGGCACGCTGCCGATCGCACTGGGGCACGGTGCCGGTGCCGAGTCCCGCCGTCCTCTCGGCGTGGCGGTGGTAGGCGGTCTGCTCTTTTCCCAGATCATCACACTCTATATCACACCGGTGGTCTACACTTACCTGGACGCATGGCAACAGCGCATGGCGCGCAAGAAAGTGAAGGAGCCACTGCCCTACACCGAGCCGGGCACGGGTGAGGCAAGGCCCGCCGGGGCCACCGGATGAGTACGCTCGACGTCCGAGCTCTATCGGTCCCGGAACCGGATCCCCGGTTGATCGAGGAAAGCCGGATGCTGGGCGAAGTCACCCAGGAGCTAGGCAAGGTGATCGTCGGGCAACATGCGATGGTCGAGCGCTTGCTCATCGGTCTCCTCGCCGATGGACACGTCCTCCTCGAGGGTGTCCCCGGGCTGGCGAAGACTCTGGCGGTGCGGACTCTCGCGGCGACCATCGCGGGGGGATTCCACCGCATCCAGTTCACTCCCGACCTGCTGCCCTCCGACCTGATCGGGACCATGGTCTACAACCAGCGAAGCGGCGACTTCACGGTCCAGAAGGGGCCGATCTTCACCAACATCCTCCTGGCCGACGAGATCAACCGGGCGCCGGCCAAGGTGCAGAGCGCGCTGCTGGAAGCGATGCAGGAGAAGCAGGTTACTATCGGCGGCCAGACTTTCCCCCTGCCCGAGCTCTTCCTGGTGCTCGCGACCCAGAATCCGATCGAGCACGAGGGCACCTATCCGCTGCCGGAGGCCCAGGTCGACCGGTTCATGTTCAAGCTGGTCGTGACCTATCCGGAGCGCCGGGAAGAGCGTGAAGTGCTCGACCGGATGACAGCCGGCCCCGAGCCTACCGCCCGGCAGGTGCTCGACCCGGAGCGCATCCTGCTCGCCCGCCAGCTGGTGCAGGGGGTGTACGTGGACGGCCGGATCAAGGAGTACGTCCTCGACCTGGTGGCCGCCACCCGTCAACCGGCAGCCGCGGGCTTGCCCGATCTCGCTCCGCTCATCGAGTACGGCGCCTCACCGAGAGCCTCGATCTATCTCATCCGTGCGGCCAAGGCGCACGCATTCCTGCAGAGCCGCTCGTATGTCATGCCGGAGGACATCAAGGCGCTGGGCCTGGATCTGCTCCGTCACCGCCTGCTCCTCACCTATCGAGCCGACGCCGAAGGGGTTGGCTCCGACGCGCTCCTGGCCAGGATCTTCGAGACCGTTCCGGTACCATGACTCCCGAGGAGGTCATGCGCGAGGTACGGCGGATCGAGATCACGACCCGACACCTGGTGCGAGACATCGTGGCCGGGGAGTACTCCAGTGCCTTCCGCGGCAGAGGCGTCGAGTTCGCCGAGGTGCGCGAGTACCAGCCGGGCGACGACGTCCGGACGATCGACTGGAACGTCACCGCGCGCCTGGGCTCGGCCTACGTCAAGCGCTACCTGGAGGAGCGGGAGCTTACCGTCGGCTTCGTAGTCGACTTCAGCGCCTCCAAGCGATTCGGCACTCGGGTCCGGACCAAGGGGGACCTGGCCACGGAAGTCTGTGCCGTGTTGGCACTCGCCGCCGCCCGCAACAACGATCGAGTCGGCACCCTGTTCTTTACTGACCGGGTCGAGCGGATGATTCCGGCCAGGAAGGGCCGGCGCCACGCCCTCCGCATCATCAGCGAGCTCCTCTCTTTCGAGCCGGCCGGCTGCGGCACCGACCTCAAGCTGGCCCTGGAATATCTGGAATCCGGGCTCCGGCGGCGCTCGGTGTTGTTCATCGTCTCCGATTTCATGGCCATCGGCTACCAATCGGCGTTGGGCCGCCTGGCCCGCAAGCACGATGTGATTGCGGTGCAGCTCTCGGACGCCCGGGAGCGGGAGCTGCCCGACGCCGGCCTGGTCACCCTGCGCGATCCTGAGAGTGGAGATTGGCGGTACATCAACACCCGGAGTGAGACGGTGCGAAGTGAGTTTCACCGCCGAATGGAACGATTTGACCTCGAGCTGGAGCGGGCGCTGCGAGAGCGAGGGGCGGACCTGGTGCGGCTGGAGACCGGCACTCCCTACGCCGAGCCGCTTCTGGCCTTCTTTCGCCGGCGGGAGCGGATGCTGTGGCGATGAGGACCATGGAGACGATGACCGCCGTTCTCGTTTTTCTGACTGTCGCCAAGGATCTCTCCGCTCAGGTCGCAGGCCAAAGGTTCGAGGTCGTCCCCGAGACCGCCAACCCCACCGTGGGCGACTCGGTCACCATCAGGTTTAGGGTCCGCCTGGACGAGCGAGATCTCCTGTTCGACACCATCCCCCAGATTGTCGGTGTACTGCCACCGGGGGTCCGAATCCTCTCGGTCGAGAAATTGAGCCGTACACCGGATCGCATCTTCCACGGACGGGCGGTGCTCGCCTTCTATCGTCCCGGCAAGCAGCCTATCCCCATCTTTGGGCTGCCCTTCATGCGAGCCGTCAAGGGAGTCCAGCGGGCCACGCTCGCCAGCGACTCGGCCTTCGTGGACATCACCCCTCTCCTGCCTCCCGGCAACCCGGCGTTGAAGGACATCCGGGAGCTGGAGCGGAGACCGTTCTCCCTCCTGCCGGCCATCGCAGTGGCCTTGCTGCTCCTGGCTGCGGTGCCTTCCTACTATCTCATTCGCCGGCGTCGTCGTCGCCCGCCGCTAATACTGCCGCCGGAACCTGCCGCCGACCCGGTGGCGCCGACGCCCTACCAGATCGCACTGGATCGCCTGGATTCCGTAGAGCGGGAACGCTGGCCATCCCGAGGCAGGGTGGCGGCCCATTATGAGGCGGTGGCGCAGACACTGCGGCAATACCTGGAAGCCGCGGAGAACGTCAGCGCCTGTGAGCGCACTACCTCGGAGCTGCTCTGGGCGCTTCCGCCCTACCTGAGCAGGGCCGGTCTTCGAGACCGATGCCACGACGTTCTGAGCGAAGCCGACCTGGTGAAGTTCGCTCGGGTGCGCCCCGGGGAGGCCGGCGCGGCCGACTTCCTGAGACGCGCCCGCCACTTGCTCCAAGCCTGGCACGAGGCTCGTCCCGCCGAAGAGAGCGTCGATGCGATTCGCTAGCCCCATGCTCCTGCTACTCCTGACAGCGCCACTCGGCTACGCCGCAGTCGCGTGGGTCCGAAGGCGTCGAGTGCCGCCGGAGCACATTGGGTTTCCCGCGCTTGCCTTCCTTCAGGATGCCCCGCCGAGCCGGCGAGGGAGATGGCAGCCGCTACTGGCGGTGCTGCGGGTCAGCGGGCTCGCGCTCCTGATTGTCGCCCTGGCCCGTCCTCAGCTCGTCCACGACGTCCGAGACATCCGGCTGCGCTCCCGCAACATCATGGTCGCGCTGGATATCTCGAGCAGCATGAAGGCGGGCGACTTTCAACCGGGCAACCGCCTGGAGGTCGCTCGACGCGTGCTCACCGACTTCGTGCAGCAGCGCCAGGGTGATCTCATCGGCCTGGTGACGTTCGCGGGACGCACCTTCCTCCAAGCTCCGCTTACCCCCGATACCGATCTGCTGGGTCAGACGATCGAGCGGGTGGATATCGGGATGCTACCCGATGGCACCGCAATCGGAACGGCACTGGCGATGAGCCTCAATCAGCTCAAGGACCTGCCTCCCAAAGCGAGTGTCATCGTGCTGATTACCGACGGCGCCAACAACACCGGGAAACCGTCGCCGTATGCTGCCGCGGAAGCGGCCCGGTCTCTCGGCATCCGGATTCACTCTATTGGACTCAGCACTGCCGACACCTCTCAGGGGGACCGCAACCTGATCTGGCGCTGGGGCCGGGCTCCTGCCCGCCTGAGCCGCTCGGATGAAGCCGTGCTGACCCGCATCTCATCCCGGACCGGTGGCCAGTATTACCGGGCGAACGATCCGGAGGCCCTGCGACGCATCATGCGCGAGATCGACCCGCTGGAGCGGCAGGACGTTTCCATTCAAGAGACGCGCGACTACCGGGAGCTCTACCTGCTTGCCCTGATCCCCGGGCTGCTGCTGCTCGCGCTGGAGCTGGGGCTTCGCGTGACCTGGCTGCGCACGCTGCCATGACCTTCGTCTATCCCCTGGCCCTCGTCCTCCTGCTACCGGCGCTGTCGCTGGCCCTGTGGGCTTTGCGCCGGCATGACCGAGAGAGGAGAGCCCGGCTCGATGCCTTCGGGCAGCCCGGTCTGCTGGCGCGCGCCTCCACCATTCCCTCGGGGCGGCTCACCTCGGTCCGCCAGGCCCTGACACTCGCGGGGCTGGGCCTCGTTCTGGTCGCCGCGGCACGCCCGCAGTTCGGCGAGCGGCCCGCATCACTGGTCAACACCGGACGCGACCTGTTGGTGCTGCTGGATCTCTCCCGCTCGATGAACGCCGCCCACCGAGACGTTCCCCGCCTGGCGCTCGCGAAGACTGCCGTGCTCGAGGCAGTGGCCCGGTCGCCGGGGCATCGGCTTGGACTCGTCGTCTTCGGCGGCAGCGCCTTCCTCCAGCTCCCGCTCACCGCCAACCACGCCGCGTTCCGGCGCTTTCTCGATGCCGCAACCACGGACGACCTGGCCAATCCGGCCACCGATCTTTCGCGGGCGCTGTCCGCTGCGGCCACCGCGTTCGAGCACGAGGGCGAGCGGGGCTTTCAGTCGGTGTTACTGCTCTCCGATGGCGAGAGCGTGGAGGGAGACGTTGGCCCGCCGCTCAAGCGGCTTCGGCTGGCAGGTGTTCCAGTCATCGCCATCGGCCTTGGCACCAGCGAAGGGGCGCCAGTTCCGGCCGACAGCAGCGAGGCACCCGAGCAATGGCATCGCGACCACATCGGCCGGATCGTCCAGTCCCGGCTCAAGGAAGGCGATCTCCGCCGGGCTGCGACCGAGACCGATGGGGTTTATCTCCGCTGGACGCCGGCGGTGGGGGCAGCCCTGAGCGCCGAGCTGAAGAGACTGGAGAAGAGGACCATGTCATCTCGGACGTCTCCGGAGCGGGCGGATCGATTTCAGTGGCCGCTCGGCCTGGCGGTTCTGATGCTTGCCCTGGAGCCACTGGTCATCGTGAAACGGAAGAGACATGAAGCATGGGCTGCAGGTGGGCTTTTCTTTCTTTTGGGTTCGGCGGCTCTGGTAGGCTGCAGCCCGGGTCCGCGCGAAGCACGCAGAGGCAGTCAGCTCTACCAGTCGGGCCACTACGCCGAGGCCCACCAGGCGTTTCAACAGGCGTACGCCGTGAGCGGCGATCCCACTCTCCAGTACGACCTCGGTGTCGCGCTGTATCGCCTCAAGCGGTACGAGGACGCGGCCAGGAGTTTTCGGGAGGCGTCCGCGGTCCCTCACCTCCGGCAGCGGAGCTACTACAATCTGGGCAACGCCTACGTCCGGGCCTCCGAGGAGGCGCCGGAGAAGGACGAGCCGCTGCGGCAGGCGATCGCGGCCTATGAAGAAGCGCTCCGCTTGCAGCCGGCCGATTCAGCGGCCAAGTGGAACCTGGAGCTGGCGATTCAGCGTCGAGGCGAGGATCGGGAATCCGGTGGGTCGTCGGGACGCGGCCGTTCGGCGGACTACGGCCAGGGCAACATGAACGTGCCTGGCTACGAGGGCAATCCGGAGGCGGCCGTCGGGGCGATGGCCGGTGGCGGATATGGGTCGGGAGAAGGGGAGTCGGCCGAAGAGCTCAGCGAAGCCCAGGCCCGGGCGCTACTGGAGGCGCTCGAACGGGAGCAGCTCAATAGTCACGAGGGCCGCCAGTCTTCGGGAGGGGGCGCCGGCCAGAAGGATTGGTAAATCCCCAGTCCACATTCACTAGTGCCACGCCGAGCAGTATGATGGCCGCCGCCACGACCGTCCTCCAGGTCACCAGCTCACCGAGCACGGCCCACCCCAGCAGCACCGCAACGATTGGATTCACGTACGCGTAGGTACCAACCTTGGCGATCGAGGTGACGCCCAGCAGCCAGATGTAGGCTGTAAAGGCGAGGAGCGAGCCGAACACGACCAGATAGAGCCAGGCCAGAGCGGCGCGACTGGACACCTGGGTTACGTTGAACTCCTGGAGCTCACCCGAGAGGATCCCGGCCAGCAGACAGAGGGCGCCACCTGCGACCATCTCCAGGCTCGTCGCCAGGAACGGCGACTTGGGCAGCGGTGCTGATTTCGAGATGACCGATCCCCACGCCCAGGACGCCGCGGCTAGAATCAGCACTGCCGCCCCGAGCAAATCCATACCGTTCCCACCGCCTTGCGGGAGCACGAGCAGCCCCACGCCTAGGGCGCCCAGCAAGAGCCCGGCGACCACCTGTGTGCTGGGACGTGACCCACGCCGGAGCCACTCCAGACCCACCATCCAGATGGGCATGACGCCGATCAGAAGGGCCGCCAGGCCCGATGGAACCCGCTGTTCCGCCCAGGCGACGCTCGCGTTCCCGCCCAGCAGGAGAAAGCCGCCTACCACCGCCGCGGCTTTCCACTGCTGAGCCGTGGGAGCCGGGTCTCCCCTGTTCCGGGCCCAGACAAACAGTATCGCGCCGGCCAGAACGAACCTGCTCCCGGCCATCAGATAGGGGGGGATCTCCTCCACGGCCACTCGCATCGCCAGGTACGTCATTCCCCAGAAGACGTACACCGCGAAGAAAGCGATCGCGATCTTCCAGCGCATTCCTGTGGCCACGAGACTCCGTTTCGGAGCGGATTGTCATTCGAGCGAGCGAAGCGGGGAATCTACTAGTAGCAGCTAGATCCAGAGGAAGGCTGGGTGGTCGTGCCCTGTAATCGCCACGATCACCCGTTCGTAAATGCGGGGGCCGTTCTCACTGTTGGTGAAGACCACGATCGCCCGTCCGTTCGTGGGGTCGGCGATGACGAAGTTGCGGAAGGAGTTGTTTGCTCCCCAGTGCCAGAGCACCTCCCCGTGCTCGTCCCGCTGAATGCCCCACCCGAGTCCCCAGGAAAGAGCACTGTTGAGACGCACCTGCGGCGTAACCATCGCTGTCCGGGCTTTGGGGGTGAGATTCAGTCCTGCAGCAGGCGGTTGGGCGACCAGGTGGGTCAGAAATCTGGCGTAGTCGCTGACCGTGGTCAGCAATGAGGCCGCCGCGTTCGGCACCATGTACAACGGAAGCAAGGGCCACTGAGGATTGACCAGCGGGACGGCTCGGGCGGAATCTTCGTATCTCCACTCATCGAGCGGCTTACCCCAGTCGCGAGCGACCGCCAGGACCCTGCGGCCGATGGCGGCCTGTACGTCGAGCCGGTTCTCCTGGCCGTCATATCCGGCAGCCATCCGGGACTCGAATTCCGGCTGCCAGCTGTAACTGCTCTGTTTCATGCCGAGTGGATCGAGCACCTGCTCCCGCATCAACCGGCTGAAGGGTTTTCCGCTCAGCGCTTCCACGACTCTCTGGAGGTAGAAGTACGCCTCCCCGGAGTAACTGAATTCCTTGCCCGGGTCGGTTACTGGTTCCAGAGGAGAGAGCTGTTGCCGCCAGTTGGGGAGCCCGGAGGTGTGGCTGAGGACATGCCGCGGGGTCACCCGCTTCATGCGAGCGTTGTTGGCGTCGGGGAGCGGAAGATAGTCGTACAGTGGGCGATCCAGGTCGAGGACGCCGGCGTCGGCCATCCGCAGTACCGCGTAGGCGAACACCGGCTTTCCGAGTGAGGCAGCCTCGAAGACCGTCTCCTCTGAAACCGGCTGCGCCGGGTCCTCGATGGCGCGGCCGAACCCACGCCTCCAGAGTCGCCCTTGATCAACCACGGCTAGCGCCAGCCCGGGGACTGAAGCCAATTCGAGCAGGCGAGGTAAGTGGCGCAGCAGATCGGCGTTGGGCTGCCATTGTGGGGTTCGGGCTTCGCCCGGTAGCTGCATGGGCCAAGCGGTACCGGCGCGCGCTGTGGCCAGCACCGCACCGGCACTTCCCATCATGAAATGGCGACGGCTCAAGGGCATCGGTGAAGCCTCGACATCACCCTACGCAGGATCGCCCGGGGCGTTTCGGTAAACCAGTCCGGGGTCGGCCGTACCTCTGGTAGATGGTTGCCGGGCAAAAAGGGTTGCGTGGCGGGCAGACGGAGCTCACCATGTGACTACATGGGCACCCTCTCCTCTGACACTCATATCGGTCGTGTGCGCCTCCGGGTCGGGGATCTCGAGCGTTCCCTCGCTTTCTATAGCGGCGTCCTTGGCTTGGACGTGATGCGGGATGAGGGCTCGACCCTGACGCTCGGCAATCTCCTGATCCTCGAGGAGCATCCTGGCATCGCCCGCCGGCCGCGGCGGCCAGTCACCACCGGCCTGTACCACGTAGCACTCCTGGTTCCTGACCGCCGCGAACTGGGCCGCTCTCTGCTGGGATTGCAAGAGGCCGGTTATCCCCTCCGGGGAATGTCGGACCACGCAGTGAGCGAGTCCCTGTACCTCGACGATCCCGATGGGAATGGGCTGGAGATCTATGCCGATCGCCCCCGGTCCGCGTGGCCGATTCGCGCTGGGGTGGTGCAGATGACGGTGGACCCGATGGATGTCGAAGGGGTAATCGCTGCGGGACGGGAGCGGCCGGAGCCATGGACTGGGCTCCCCCCTCGGACGGTCGTGGGACACGTCCACTTCACCGTCGGCCAGCTGGGGCCTGCGGTCGCCTTTTATCGGGACGTGATCGGGTTCGACGTGATGATGAGCATCCCCTCGCTGGTGGCCGTATCGGCTGGGGGGTACCACCACCATCTCAACCTGAACACCTGGGCTGGAGAAGGGCCGGGCCGGGATTCCGATCGGGTTGCCGGCCTATCGGGTTGGGAGCTTCAGGTGCCGGACGAGAAGGCGCGGAAGGCGTTGGTCGAGCGGGTGACGGCGGCTGGCGCCCTGTCGTCCTCGCCGGGCGCGGTTGGGGCGACGGACCCCGATGCTGTCACGCTCACCATTACCGGCGGGGACTAGCGGGCCGTTCTTTCGGGCTGCATTCTCTGGAGTAGCAGAAGGATAGGGATGCTGGGCCTCTAGCCTCTACTCCTCGGGCTTGAGGGCTTGCCGGACAATGGTCATCATCTCGTTCAAGGTGAACGGCTTTTCGATGGTCAGCACGGCGCCGAGCATTGCGGCGTTGCTGAGTAGGTCGAGGCGCTTGGTCTGGCCGCCACCCGACATCGCGATGATTCGCATGTTCGGAGTGTGGGACAGGAGCTCGACGATGGTCTCGATCCCGTTCTTCTCCGGCATATGCAGATCGGTGATGACGAGGTCGCCCCCATGATCGCGCCAGAGCCGGAGCGCTTCGACGCCGTCCCGGGCCTGGGTGACCTGATAGCCCTCTCTGCTCAGCAGGATGTGAAGCGTGCGGCGGATTCCAGGATCGTCGTCGACGATCAAGACCCGCGGCCCGGCCCCTGAGATCATTCGGCCCCCGTTCTAGTGCTTCAAGCGCGCTTCGGGTGAAACCCGCAGCCGACAGCTGTTCGGTCGGGACCAATGAGCAGGTACCGGGCCATGGTCTCATCCTCAATGATCGCATGGCCATACACGTTGCGATCCGGCCAGTTAGGGTGGTAGGCTGCGATTCCGTGGCGAGTTCCGGGAAGCAGTCTCCTATGTCATGATCTTTGACACAACACCGCGGGTTCTCGGCTATCACGTTTTGGCCGTATCTCACTGGAGCCAAAGGGGATGTTGTGGTTATCACCACGGCCCCGCTCCATGCCTTCCAGGCGGATAAGGGGACCCATTACCATCGGAGCCACGTGAGCCTGATACCCGCCGCTGGGTTGATCGGTCGCAGCCTCGCCGGGCTGGCCATTCTGGCCCTGATAGGTCCGGCGGCTCTCCAGGCCCAGATCGGTTTGACCTCGGGGTCAGCGCGCATCGCGTTGATCGCGCGCGTTCTTCCGCGTGTGTCGGTCGCTGGGGTGAGCTCGGCCCGGGAGATCGCTCGCCAGGGCAACGTGAGGGAGGAGACGGTCGCGGTTCGCCTGTCGGCCAATACCGGCTACCGTCTGGTGGTGATCGGGACGGCTCCGCCAGACTCGCAGGCTGGACCGGCACCACGTCTGTGGGTCAGATCCGAGAACGGACGCTTCGAGGAGGTGAGGTCCGGCGCTGTCGTGACGGTAGCAAGGAGTCGGCATACGGTCGGCGAAAGCGAGCCTGAGGTGAGCTTTCGCCGGGAGGCGCCCGAATCGGTCGAAGGACGCCAACTCCTCCCGGTGCGCTACGAGTTGAGGATCGACCCCACTATCTGAACGGCGTCGCAACAAGAAACGGCCAGCAGGCTCGCTCGCAATCCCCGCGACGCTCG
>DATMDQ010000083.1:0-37331 GCA_035557715.1 Gemmatimonadales bacterium | reverse complement strand
GCTAGGCCGGGACGCGTGCTATCTGGCAGGTCTGGCGCGGTACGACGCCGAGGGCACCCCGCACCGCCCTCACAAGCTGCTCTACGCGCTGTCTTACCGTGAGGACCCGATCAAGCCGACGTTCGTCGTAGATATCACCGCACAATTCGACCGGAAGCTCGCCGCCATCAAGTGTTACGGCAGCCAGTTCGACGGAGCCAAGGCGGCGGGGGAGATCTTCCCCACCGGACAGGACCTCTACTCCCTGGTGGAGACCCAGAACGCCCACGTCGGCTCGCTCATCCGAAAGCGATACGGCGAGCCGTTCTTCACCCATGAAACGGTGGAGATGGAAGACGTGATGAAGCTGGGGGTCCAGAGCATGTAGGCAACGCCTCCCAAGCTGCCGTTTCGCCGCTATCTTCCGACCCATGCGTCCTCCTGTCTATCTCGACTATGCCGCCACCACCCCGGTTCGTCCCGAGGTGCTGGAGGCCATGCTGCCCTACCTGACCGCCCAGTCCTTCGGCAACCCCTCGAGTGCCCACCGGTTCGGGCGAGCGGCTCGGGCGGGTATCGAGCAGGCTCGGCGGCAGGTAGCCGAGGCGGTCGGGGCCGAGCCCAACCAGGTGGTGTTTACCTCGGGTGGCACGGAGGCAGACAACCTCGGCATCGTGGGCGCCGCGCTGGCCGCCCGGGAGCGAGGAGGATCGATGTGTGCCGTGGTCTCGGCGGTCGAGCATAAGGCGGTGCTCGCCGCCGCGCACGCGGTCTGTCATATGGGTGGACGTGAGGTCCTGCTGCCGGTGGACTCCGGAGGCCGGCTCGGCCTGGATGCGCTCGACGCCGCGCTTACGGAAAAGCCCGCCGTGGTTTCAGTGATGTGGGTGAACAACGAGACCGGTGTCCTCCAGCCGGTGGGCGAGATCGCAGCGCGATGTCGCGACGCGGGCGTGATCTTTCACACCGATGCGGTGCAGGCACTCGGTAAGGTGCCGGTCTCGGTAGCGGAGCTGTCATGTACCCTGCTCACCCTCTCGGGACACAAGATCGGAGCGCCCAAGGGAATCGGTGCTCTCATCGTCCGCGACCGCAAGGCGATCGAGGCCATCATCCATGGCGGCGGACAACAGTTCGGTATCCGACCGGGGACCGAGAACGTCGCCGGCGCCGTGGGTCTGGGACGGGCGGCTCAGCTCGCCGCCGGTGAGCAGAGCTCGCTGGCCGATCGTCTGTGCGCGCTGCGCAACGAGCTGGCCGCCAGGCTCAAGGCCGCGGTGACGGACCTGGTGGTCAACGCCGAGACGAGCGCCCGTGCGCCTCATCTTCTTAGCGTCGCGGTGCATGGTGCGGACAGCGAAGCCCTGCTGATGCACCTCGATCTTGCCGGCATCGCCGCGTCGAGCGGGTCCGCCTGCTCCACCGGCGCGGTCGAGCCCTCTCATGTGCTGGTTGCCATGGGCGTGCCTCGCGACCTGGCCCTCGGAGCCATTCGCTTCAGCTTGGGCCGGGAGAGCACCCGCGAAGACGTAGACCGCGCCGTGGAGGTGGTTCCGGCGGTCGTGGCCAAGGTGCGAGCTTTGGCGGGAGTACTGGGACGGGCGGACGGGCGGACGGACGGCCAGTCGGTCGAACGGAGTGGGGGGATCGCGAGATGAGTTCGCGGGTTCTCGTTGCCATGTCAGGCGGGGTGGATAGCTCCGTGGCAGCAGCCCGTCTCGTGGAGCAGGGCTACGATGTCGTGGGCGCCACCATGAAGCTCTTCTGTTATGGCGACGACGTGCCCGACCGGCCCTGCTGCTCGCTGGATTCAATCAACGACGCACGCGATGTCGCGCACGCTATCGGAATTCCGCATTACGTTCTGAATCTGGAAGACCGCTTCAATCTGCACGTGATTCAAAACTTCGTGAGCGAGTACAGCCGGGGCCGGACCCCCATTCCCTGTGTCCGGTGCAACTCGTTCACCAAGTTCCGCGACCTCCTGGCCCACGCCGATGCCCTGGAGTGCGACTACATCGCCACCGGCCACTACGCGGTCGCCCGCGAGGGCGGCCTCTACCGCGGCCTCGATCCCAACAAGGACCAGAGCTACTTCCTGTGGGGTATCGACCGCCAGGTGGTGGCGCGGATGCTGACACCGGTGGGCGAGCTGTCCAAGGCGGAGACCAGGGCCTACGCTCGCCGGCTGGGACTCATCACCGCGGAGAAGGAAGAATCGGTCGAGATCTGCTTCGTTCCCAACGACGATTACGCCTCGGTCCTCGAGCGGCATCTCCCCGCCGACGCCCCCGCGCTCGTCCCGGGCCCGCTGGTGACCACGACCGGTGAGGTGATCGGCGAGCACCGCGGGTTTGCCCGGTACACCATTGGACAGCGGAAGGGGTTGCCGGGGGGCTCGGCCGCGGCGAGATACGTGGTTGCGATCCGGCCGGAAAACCGCGAGGTCGTGGTGGGAAGCGCGGAGGACCTCGCCGGTCACAGCCTGCGGCTCGACGAGGTGAACTGGCTGGCGCCTTCGCTCGAGCCGGGCGATCGGTGCGAGGTCCAGATTCGCTATCGAGCCCGTGCGGTTCCAGCCACGGTTCTCGAGCGATACGATGATTCGCTGACCCTCGCCCTCGCCACTCCGGTCCGAGCCATCACGCCAGGCCAGTCGGGTGTGCTCTACGGACCTCGAAGCCGCGTCCTGGGCGGCGGCGTCATCGGCTGACCGTGCGCGCGCTACTCCTCCACTGGGTGATGAACGCCGCGGCGCTCTGGGTCGCGGCTGCTATCGTCCCAGGCCTCGAGTTCAACGGCGGGGTGGGCCGCCTCCTGCTGGTTGCCGCGGTGTTCGGAATCGTCAACGCTACGCTGCGCCCCCTGCTAACGATCCTCACCTGCCCTCTGATCTTCGTCACCCTGGGCCTGTTCGCCCTGGTCATCAACGCGCTGATGCTGCTGGTCACTGGGTGGCTCTCCGAGAGCTGGAATCTCGGCTTCACTGTAATGGGATTCTGGGCGGCGTTCTGGGGAGGTCTGGTGGTCGGACTGGTCAGTATGGCGTTGTCACTCTTACTGCCGGCGAAGGCTACCCGTCCCTATGCGCCGCAGGGCCCGCCGCCGTCAGTACGGTAGCTTGGCGGAGTCGGCGAATTTCTTCATGAGGTCCTGCTGCTCCGGCGTCAGCTCGTCCGGCACGGTCACCTGGATGCCTACCAGCTGGTCCCCCTTCCGACCGTTCTTCTCGATCCCCTGACCCTTGATTCGGAACTTCCGGCCAGGCTGGGTTCCGGGTGGAATCCGCAGCAGCACCTTCTTTCCATCCAGGGTACGCACCCTGAGCCGGGTACCGAGGGTGGCCTGGGCAAGGTTGATCGGCACATCGGCGACGATGTCGAGTCCCTCGCGCCGGAAGAACCGATCGGGCTGTACCTGAAACGTGATGATCAGGTCGCCGGGAGGGCCACCGGGCCTGCTGGGCTGCCCCTGCCCCCGCAGCCGAATCCTGGTACCGCTCTCGGTACCGGGAGGGACCGGAATCACGATCCGACGCTCAGTGCGCACTTCACCGGCACCTCGGCAGGTCGGGCATTTCTCCGAGGGAATCTTGCCCCGGCCACGGCACTGCGGACAGGGACGGCTCACGGCAAAGCTGCCCTGGCCGAACGAGATCGTGCCCTGCCCCTGGCACTCCGGGCAGGTCGAGAAAGTTGCCCCGGGCGCCCCACCACTCCCCCTGCAGGTCGGGCAGGTTTCCGTCACCGGTAGCGTCACCGGAATTTCTCCGCCCAGCATGGCCACCCGGAACGGCACTTCCACCACGGCTTCTAGGGTATCGCCGTCGAGCTCCTCGGCCCCACCGCGACGGCCACGGCCGAACATCGACGAGAAGATGTCGCCCAGTCCGCCCAGGTCTCCGAACTCGAATCCCTGGGCGCCCATGTCATCGGCCCCCATGCCTCCCGCACCACCGGCGCGGCGGCCACCGGCACCAGACGGCCGCCGGGGCGCTCCATCGAACGCCCCATAGCGTCGCATCTGATCGTATTGTTTCCGCTTCTCGGGGTCGGAAAGGGTGCTATGCGCCTCGGAAATTTCCTTGAAGCGCTCCGCCGCACTCGCGTTATTCGGGTTGGCGTCGGGGTGATACTGCTTCGCCAGCTTACGATAGACCTTCTTGATCTCGGCCTGGGTGGCCGAGTCTGAAACGCCGAGGACCTGGTAGAAGTCCTTGGCAGCCACGTTAGCGCTGGCCCTGGTCGGAGTAGACCTGTACCCGGGCTGGACGCACGAGCACACCCTTGAAGCGATAGCCGGGGGCAAAGGTGGCGCTCACCTGCTGGTCCCGGGTCTGGTCCGGAGCCGGCAGAGTTGAGACCGCCTCGTGTTCGCTGGGATCGAACGGGGTGCCAACCGGATCGATCCGCTCCACTCCGGCGTCCTCCAGCTCCTTGGAGAGCTTCCGGTCCACCGCGCTGAGACCAGCGCGCAAGGAGGCCAGTGGGGTCGCTGCGTCGCTAGCCACCAGTCGGTCCATATCGTCGAGCACGTCGAGCAGCTTGGCCACGAAGCTCGCCTGGGCCCGATCGCTCAATTCGGACCGCTCCCGGTTGATCCGCTTCCGGTAATTGTCGAATTCGGCCGCCAGCCTGAGGTGCCGGTCCTTGAGCTCGGCGATCTGGTTTGCCAGGTCGGCTTCACGACCCTTCCCGAAAGAAGGCTGGGTTCCCTCAGCGCGCGAGGAGGGCTCGGCGCTCATGTCGCTGGAAGCAAGGTCGGCAGCATCGGGATCTCGGTCCACGGGTACCTCGTCTGGGTGCGGCTCAGTATCGAGATCTCTTCTAAAATCGGTTCTCTCAGTCACTTGAAAACACTCACTTTGTAGGACTGGAGAAAGATAATAGCAACACGTGTGCCGGAATGGAGCGTCAGAGTGGCAGGAATCGACTCACGTCAGGGAGAAGACCGGTGGGTCGGGGGCGGTAGGCGCCGATAGAGCAGGAAGAGAGCCGCCTGTGCGGCCCGGGCTCGGACTTCCTGGCGGGATCCGGGGAAGACGCTGCGCCGCGTCTCCACGGATCCTTGGTACGAACATCCGATCCAGACCGTTCCCACCGGTTTTTCTGGAGTGCCGCCCCCGGGTCCGGCGATACCGGTAACCGAGATAGCGGCAGCCACACCGAATCTCCGCGCTGACGCCTCCGCCATGTGACGTGCCACCGACTCACTCACCGCCCCATGCTCTGCCAGCATCGCTTCCGGTACCCCCAGGAGCTCGACCTTCAGGGCGTTGTCGTATGCGATCACGCCGCCGACAAAGACGTCCGAGCTCCCGGGGACCTCGGTCAGACGCGCGCCGAGGAGGCCGCCGGTGCATGACTCCGCGACTGCCAGCCGGACCCCTTGCGAGCGCGCGGCGTCGAGAACGAGGGCCGCCAGATCGGTCTCGCCTTCGGCGTAGACGTTGTCGCCTCCTCGCGAGCGCAGCAGCTCAGCGGCCAGGTGCAGCCGCTGCTCCGCTTCATCAGCGGCAAGGTCCCAGGCGCTCAGTCGGAGGTCTACGCCCTCCAACCCAGGGAGGTAGGCCAGCGTGAGCGGCGCGAGCTCACTCTCTACGTCCCCCATTCGCTCGGCGAGAGACGACTCGGGAATGCCGGAGGTCCGCACCAGCAGAGAGCGGATGACCGAACCGGTGCTGCGGGACGCGAGCCGGGGCATGACCTCGTGCTCCAGGAGGCGCCGCATCTCGAGCGGGACGCCGGGAAGCATGATGATGAGGCCCGGCGGTCCTTCGAGCCACAGCCCCGGGGCGGTTCCCCAGCGATTGGTCAGGACGGTGGCTCCCCGGGGCACCTCCGCCTGACTCCGATTGCTCTCGGCCGGCTTTCTCTCGAGGCGGGCAAAGCGGGCCAGCAAGCCGGCCCAGATGGTCTCGTCGAACTCGAGCGGAGCATGGAACAGATCGGCCACCACCTTCTTGGTGATGTCGTCGCTGGTAGGTCCGAGGCCGCCGGTGGTGATGACTGCCCCGGTTCGCCGCAGCGCATCGCTAACCACGTCCCGGATCTCGTCGCCCCGATCCGCTACCGACGTCCGCCGGGTCACTCGAATGCCCTGGGCCGCCAGCGCGCGCGAGATTTCGGCCCCGTTGGTATCCACGGTCATTCCGAGCAGCAGCTCGGTGCCGATGGTGACGAGCTCGGTGTTCATGGGTAGGAAGCTATTGGCTATGGGGTATTGGCTGCGACCGGGACCATGCCCTATCCATAGGAGCCGCGAGTTCAGACGGAGTAGCCACTAGCTAATAGCTGACAGCTAACAGCCAATAGCTAATAGCCAGCCGCTACTGCGTCCGCTGGGAGAACAGCGCACGATTCCGGTAGAGATACACCGCGAAGGAGTAGACCGTGAGCAGGGCGGCGATGGCGAGCGTGACCGCAACGAAACCGCCGTGAAATTCGTTCCAGTACTGGGCGTAGCGATTGTGCTCCCAGCCCATCGGCTTCCGGGCATCGCGGAACGCGAACCACAGGATGATGGCGCCCACAAAGATGTTCTGGATCGTGGTCTTGAGTTTTCCCGCATTCCCGGCCGGGATGATCACGCCGCGCCGGCTGGCCCACCAGCGGAAGCCGGTCATGGCCAGCTCGCGGCCGATCAGCAGCAGGCAGACCCAGAGCGGGATGCTGCCCCAGATCGGGATGTCGTACAGGTCGTGGCGCTGACGAGAGATCCAGTAAATCGGGATCAGCGTGGCAAACAGGAGGAGCTTGTCCGCGATGGGATCCAGCATCTTGCCAAGGTCGGTCACCTCATTCCGGCTCCGAGCCAAGTGCCCGTCGTAGATGTCGCTGACCGCGGCGATGATGAAAATGATGAACGCCACCAGCTTGGGCCAGTAGCCTTCGATAAACGGCAGGAGCGCAATGACGGGCGTGAAGCAGATGCGAACGAGCGTGATGATGTTCGGGAGGGTCCACATGGCCGCGCTCTACCCCAGCGTCTTGACGACGTTCTTGCTGATGCCCTTCAGCGTATCGAAGACGCCATCGCCGGTCAGCGCGACGGCCTCGAAGTAGGGCGCGCGCTCGATCCACTGCCCGTCTTCCTGGCTGACGAGAAATTCCGAGTCGTGATGGGGATCCGGCAGCGGGCGCTGCTTCATCGGGTCGGTGACCGGCCAGCCCGGGTTGAGCGCCGCCTGCAGTTCGGCGATGGGAGCCGCGTTGGGCAGGTCGCGCTTGTTGTACTGGATGGCAAAGGGAATCTTACTGACGTCGTACCCGTGCTGGGTCATGTTCTCATAGAGATTCTGCATGGCCTCCAGGTTGGCGTCCATGCGCTCGATCTGGCTGTCGGCCACGAAGACGACGCCGTCCACGCCCTTGAGGATCAGCTTGCGGGACGCGTTGTAGTAGACCTGGCCCGGCACGGTGTACAGGTGGAACTTGACCTTGAACCCCCGGATGGTGCCGAGGTCCACGGGAAGAAAGTCGAAGAACAAAGTCCGCTCGGTCTCGGTGGCCAGGGAAATCATCTTGCCGCGCGCGGCGGGCGCCACCTTGTTATACACGTGCTCCAGATTGGTGGTCTTGCCGCCCAGCCCGGGGCCGTAGTAAACCAGCTTGCAGTTGATCTCGCGCGAGGCGTAGTTGATCATCGACATGAGTGCGGTTCCCCTCAGGCCCCGAAGAGTTTGTCGATCTCGTCTTCCGCCTCGCCCAGGAACTCGGACTCAACGCCGGGCGCGCTGGTGCCATCACGGTTGAACATCTCCGTGAACACCTGAGTCAGCTGCACCACCGCCGTCTTGACCCGCAGCTTCACCAATCCCAATGTGGTTCGGTTGTCGAACAGCACCACCAGGATCACCCGCCGGGCGATATCGGCGAGATACATGGACTCGCGCTCGCCCTGGTGAAACAGGGCCCCAAACTCCGTTTCTCCCAGCATGCGCGCCAGTTGATCGTTAGCGCTGAAGTCGGCCGCCGTGAGGGACGCGAACGCGGTCGAGTCGAACGCGGGCGCCTCGCCCACGGTGGACACCATCTGCCCGGTGCGGTCGACAATCAGAGCCGTCCGCGCGTTGGACTCTCCGAGAAAACCGCTCAGGATTCCCTGAATGCGTTTGGCGTCTTCTTCCCGGAATGACCAGCTCGAGGCACCGCTCATCTCACACACCTCATACGAGGGTGGCTTCCATCCGACGCACGATTGCCTCGGCACGCCGGCGTAGCATCGGTTGCCGCTCCCAGGCGAGATAATCCCTGAGGAGCCGAACGGTATCGACCCCATCCTGCCCCGCCAGATAGCCCAGGGCGGCAAGGCGCCGGAGCGGGCGCGGACTGAACAGATCGCGACGATGATAGCTGAAGCGTCGCTGGGCCAGTAGCCAGCCCCCGGCGGCGCCCGCCACAACGCCGCCCAGGAAAACCCAGCTGCGGGACCGCATCAGCCCAAATCCTGCCGCGCCACCAGCGCGTGAGCCAGGGTGACGCCGTCGACGTATTCGAGGTCACCGCCCATCGGCAGCCCGCGCGCCAGCCGGGTGACACGCACGTCCATCCCGGCCAGCAGCTGCTGAATGTAGGTGGCGGTGACCTCGCCCTCCATCGAGGGATTGGTCGCCAGGATCACCTCGCGCACCCCGCCGTCCCGCACCCGCTGTACCAGCCGGTCGAGCCGCAATGCCTCAGGGCCGATCCCATCCAACGGCGAGAGCCGACCGCCGAGCACATGGTAGTGGCCCCGGAAATCGGTAGAGCGGTCGACCACGCCGACAGTGGACGGCTCCTCGACCACGCACACCATTCCTCCGTCTCGCCGAGGATCCCGGCAGATGCCGCAAGGCTGTTCCTCGGTAAGATTGCCGCACGACTCACAGGGCCGCACCCGCTCGCACACCGAGGTGAGGACGGAGGCGAGGCGTTGCGCCTGTTCAGGAGCTTGCTGGAGCAGATGAAACGTGAGCCGCTGAGCGGTCTTCCGGCCTATTCCCGGGAGCCTGGCGAGTTCGGTAATCAGCTCCTCGATGGCGCTCACCGGTCAGAATGGCGACGTAAAGGGCAGCTGCGGCACTTTCCGCATCTCGGCGTGGAGCATCTCGGCCGCGCGACGCTGAGCCTCGGCTACCGCAGTGAGTACCAGCTCGCTGAGGAAATCGGCGTCGTGGTCCTGGAAGACAACGGGATCGATCGAGACCGCTCGGACGGTGCCGCGGCCATCGGTGGTCACCTTCACCATTCCACCTCCGGCCGAGGTCTCGATGGTGCGAGTGGCCAGCTCCGACTGCAACTGCTGCAGCCGGCCTTGCACCTGCTGTCCCAGCTGAAACAGCTGCTGAAGATCCGCCATGCTATCGGGTAGTCCCGCCATGTGAGGCCAAAGTAGGAATGTGGTACAATGATGCAACTCTCGGGAGTCGGGAGCTTGAAGTCGGGGAACCGGGTCCGGGCTCCAGACTCCAGACTAGTCTACTATCTCTAAATCTAACGCATCCGCCGCCGTGTCGAGGGCCGGATCCTTGGACCGGAACTCGCGCAGCCGCTCAGCCTTGAGGGTGGAATCGGACATCCGGCGCGGCTTGGGCGGCGAGCCCGAGCCTGAGGCCGCGGTGACCCGGAGTCGAACCGGCTGACCCAAGCTTCGGCTCAACACCTCTTCGACCTTACCCGCCTCCTGGGCCAGCCGGTCGGCAAAGAGCTGATTGGGCTCGGCCAGGACCACCGTCAGCCAGGGTAGCTCCAGGGTGATCGGTTGGCTGGCCGCCAACGCCTCACCCAGGAACTGGCTGTGAACCCGCACCGCGGCCACCACCTCCCGCCAGCCGGCCCGGACGGACTCAAGGGAAGGCGGGGAAGCGGGGAGGCGGGGAGGCAGGGAGGCAGGCCCGCCAAAGTCCGTGGACGGAGGTAGCTCACTTTGTACTTGAGGGCTCGGTTGCAACCCCTTCGTAGTAGCCCCACTAACTTCAGTCCGGCTCCCTTGCACACCGCCCACCCGCTTCCCCGCTTCCCCACGGTTTTCCTTCCCCGCTTCCCCGCTTCCCCGCCTGCCCCCCTCCAGCACCTCCTGCAGGTCCACGATGCGGTCCAGCATTGCCCAGCGCAGCAGCAGCGTCTCGACGACCAGGCGGGGGTTCACGCTTCGCCTGATACCCATCTCGTTCTCGGCGAGCAGCCGGAGCATGCGCAGGACGTCACCGGGTTCGAGGCGGTCCCGGTAGCTCTCCAGGGTAGTCCGGAGTGCCTCGGTCAACCCCTCGGGCCGAGCCCCGACTTGGAGCATGAGCAGCCCTCTCAACATCTCGGCCGCGCCCCCCATGAACTCCGCCAGGTCGACTCCAGCATCCATCAGCCGGTCGACCAGCTCGAATACCCCGGCAGGGCGCCGTTCGGCCACCAGCTGCAGAACCTGGGCATAGAGCTCGTCGCCCACCAGGCCCAGCACCTCGCGGACCCGCTCGGCGGTGACCGCACCCTCTCCAAAGCTCAGGCACTGGTCCAGCACCGATAACGCGTCGCGCATGCCCCCGTCGGCGTGGCGGGCAATGAGGATCAGCGCGTCATCGTCGGCGGCAATCTGCTCCGCCGTCAAGACCTGGCGCAACCGGTCCCGGATAGCCGTTGGCGTGATCCGGCGGAAATCGAATCGCTGGAGACGGGACATCACCGGCGACGCCGTAGCGGCGATCTTCTGCGGCTCGGTGGTGGCAAACACGAAGACCACGCCCGGCGGTGGCTCCTCCAGAATCTTGAGTAGCGCGTTCCAGGCCTCGCGGGTCAGCATGTGGGCTTCGTCCACGATGTAGACCTTATGGTGGCCCTCCTGCGATGCGGCATACATGGCCCGCTCACGCAGATCGCGTGCGTCTTCCACCCCACGATTACTCGCCGCGTCGATTTCTACGACATCGATGTTGGCCGATCCGTTCCAGACCCGGACGCAGTTCTCGCACTCCCCGCAAGGCTCGCCAGCCGCTTCGCGATTAGGGCAATTGAGTGCCATGGCCAGAATGCGGGCCGCCGTGGTCTTGCCTACTCCGCGGGGTCCGGTAAGCAGATAGCCGTGCCCAACCCTGCCCCGAGCCACCGCACCGCGGAGTACCGCCACGACGTGGTCCTGCACCAGGAGATCTGAGAAACGCTTGGGACGATATCGGCGGGCAAGAGCGATCATATCAGCGGGTCAGCAGGAGAGCGGGAAAGAAGAGTGCCTCAGGCACCCCGAAGCGACACCGGGCATCGCTTAGCGCTGCTACCGGCAAGGTCCTGACGCGGTTCACGCGCCGGCGCCCTTCGGACCTGAGGCATCTTTAATATAACCCCGGCCCAGGCGTCAGGGAATCGCTCCCTCAGTGCTGGAGCGAGAGATTCGAGCTGTACATATCGAGCACGTACTTCCAGTTCCCGTCGGGCTGCTTCTTGAGGATCTCGATGAACTTGCCCTCGTCCGCGACGCCGGGTGCACCCTTGGCCTTGGGCACCGCGGTAAAGCGGTAGTGACCCCGGTTATATGCCAGGTCGCCCCTTCCCTCTATGGTATCCGAGACCACCTCGAAGCGAACGTTATAGGCATCGAGGAAGCCCCCCCAGAACTTCTTGATCGCATCTCGTCCCTGCTGGGGCGGGAGGTTCGGCGCCAGCAGGGCCCCGTCAGATGCGTACACCGCTGACACCGCCTCGGCGTCGCCGGCGTTGGCCGCCGCCATGAAGGCCGAGTCCACTGACCGGATGCTGGCCTCGTCGGCCGAGGAGAGACCCGCGGGGGCGCCGGCATCCATGATTCCCTTGTCCTTGGGGCGACACGCGCTTGAGAATCCGAGCACCAGTATGCCTAGCAGTACAGCGGGATGGAGCCGGGCCATGGAACCTCTCAGAGTGAGTTCAACAAAGGATTGCACGTTGTCTTCCCTGCATCTTTCGGAGCTCCCAGGTCTCCGCCACCACGGCGCCGAGCAGGAACACGATGGCCGTGTAATACACCCAGAGAATGAAGAGCGCCGCCGCTCCCAGGTTGGCATCCCCGCCCCACGCATCCAGTGACGCAAAGTTCGCCAGGTACAGGGCGTACAGGCGCTTGGCGACCTCGAAGAGGACTGCGGTAAAAGTCGATGCCAGCAACGCCGTGCTCCAGGGGAGCCGGCGCACCGAGGCGTAGCGATAGGTGATATAGAAGAGTGAGACGGAGAAGGTAATGGCCAGCAGCTCGGTTACGAATCGTCCGACGGTGGACACGAAGAAGGCCAGCTCGGGAACGCTCTCCGTTCCGCGGGCCTGCAAGACCACGAGTCCGGTCGAGAGCAGCGTGTTGGCCAGAAACAGGAAGACGGTGCCGATCACCATGATCGTGTCACGAAGCTTTGCCTGAAGCCACACCAGAATGAACGCCCGGTGGCGGGTGGGCCGCAGTGAGACGTCGAAGATGTCGTTGAGCGCGGTGCGGATGCCGGCGAACAGGCGGGTGCTGAACCAGAGGAACGCGGGCGCGGCGTAGAGTGACAGCTGGCCCCGGTTCTGGCTGATCCCGGTCAACAACCGCTCCATGACCCCGAAAGGGTCCCCATCCTGTGCGGCCGAATGGGGCGGCAGAAAGCGGTGGAAGAGCAGGACCGTATCGATCGGCGGCCCGTGAGTGACCGCCTGGGCCAGGTGGGTGAAACCGATCAGCATCAGCAGGATGAAGGGCACCGCTGCCAGCAGCGCGTCGAACGTCAGCGCGCTGGCGAGGAACGGGATGTTGTTTTCGTCAGCCGCCTGGAGGGTGCGGGCCAGGAAACCGGCGGGTGAGCGGTACCACCCGCCGGATCGAAACCGGCTCAGGCGAGCGGTTCCTCGAGGTCTGCCGGTGACCGACGACGGGCGCGGGCGTCTGCCAGCCGCCGCTCGAGCTCTTCCCTGGGCGAGGAGGCCGGCGACCGGCCAAAGACCTCGCGAGCGTCGCCATCCTCGTCGAGATCCTCGTCCTCATCGTCCATCAAGCCATTCAGCGTGTCCTTCGCCCCGCCCAGCTGCTGGGTCAGCTCGTCCAGCTTCTCCTCCGTCATGGCCCGCAGCTTCCACAGCTTCCGCTGCAGATTTCGCCGGGTTTCCTCGCCGCTGCTCGGCGCATAGAGCAGCGCGAGCCCGGCGCCGAGCAGCGACCCCCAGAAGAGCCACTTGGCAGACGTATCTCCGCCTCGCTCGACGTACACGATCTCTTTACCCTGTCTGCCTCGCATGCGGTCCTCCTTTATTCCCCGGCGTCGGGGTCGTCGGCCGCCGCAACCAGCACCGGCTTGAGTGCCGCGTGATGCTGCATGGGGGCCTGAATGAACTGGTTGACCTGCTCCTGGGTTCCATTCACGTTCAACTGCTCGAACAGGAATGCAAAGGTCTTCTCCAGGTCGGCGGCGATGGCGGCTCGCACCTCCTCCGGCAGCGACCAGAAGTCCCGCTTGAAAGGCCCGATGGCCTTCTTCCGGGCCTTGTAGTAAAACTGTTCTTCGGTATCCCCGCTCTTCCGCTCCCCGGCCGCGTTCTCGTCCAGCCAGCTCCGGACCCGTTCCTTGAGGGCAGACGGCAACCGGGGGTGATCAAAGACCATGTTCTGAAAATTGGTGGCGAGGTGGATCTCGGCGGTCTCGATGCGGGGGAAGTTGCCGAAGGCGTTGGATGGCAGCGTGCTGGCGCCGTGCTGCACTGCCCCGGCAAGGCCGTACTCATCTCGAGCTACTTTCGACAGCGCCGCGAGGGCCTGAAGGTCCAGCTTGACGTCTGCCATGGTGCCGTCCGGGAGCACCACGCCACCGTGCGAGGTGCCGGTCTGCACCGAGATCTTGCTGATACCTTCGTAATCGCCCAATGCGGCAATGCTTTTATTGTAGCCTTGCATGAACGCGTGCAGCTCCTCCACTGTGCTGTTCTTCATCCCGACTTCGCCGATCTCGGCACCCACCGACACCGTCACTCCCGCTGGCTCCTGGTCCCGGATAAACGCCGTGATCTCGGCCGCATGTTCGTAGTTGAGCCGCTGCTGCGCCTCCAGCGAGGCATGGGACAGATCCACCAGCGTCGAGGTGTCTACATCGATGTTGTAGAACCCGGCCCCGACTTCCTCCGCAATCAGTTTCTTGACCTCCCCGACCTCGCCGGCGGGGTCCGCCTGATACTTTTTGTGGTTGACCTGGCAGTGGTCGCCCTGAATGAATAGCGGAAGGGTGTAGCCTTCGCGGAGCGCAGCCGCGATCATCACCGAGACATATTCCGCCGGCCGCTGCTCGGTATAGGCGATCTCCGACCGGGCGATCTCCAGGATGATGGCTCCCGCTTTGGCCGCGCGCGCGACTCGGAAAATGGCCCGGGCCGTATCGTAGGCCATCATGCGGACGTTGATCGCGGGGACGGTGAACCCACCGCATTCACCGCGGCCCCGGGCCAGGTACAGGTCATTAATGGAAGCCGGACGCGCGCCGGTAATCTGGCCCAGTTCCCAGATGAGCCAGCGGGCTGCCTCGCGCTCGTCTCCGGTTCCGAAGACTGCCTGCCAGACCAGCCGGTCGGTCGCCGGGGATCGGAGTTTGGCCTGATCGCGCACCTTGATGCCGCCGGGGACAAGGGTCACCCCGCCGCCATACAGATCGATCACCTGTTGAATTGCATCAGCCATGCACGTCTATCCTCTTGAACGCAGTGCCCATAGGTCTGCCAAAGGTAGGCCGGGAACGGGAGGCCCGCAACGCGTCGCGGGCCTACACCTCGTCGGTGCCTGATGGCACCTTCTTGGGTTCACTCTGGTAGCCGGAACGCCCCATGGCGGCATACGTCAGACGCTTGCCAAGCTCCACCCCGGGTTGATCGAACGGGTCGATGCCGTACCAGGCACCGGCATATCCCGTGGCGAGCTGGAAGAACATGATGGCTTCACCCAGTGTGGCCGGGGTGAGGTCGGGCAGCCTCAAGGTGCAGCTCATTCGGCCCATCTCGGCCAGGGCCGCGGACGTCGCCTCGTACTCGGCCCGCAGCAGTTCTCCCAGCGTGTGGCCGGGAAGGTATTCGAGGTCCGGCGGGAGATCCTGCCCTGCGCCCGCCACAGGCTTCGGCGGACCGGGAATCGGGAGATCCACACCGAGGTCGTCCACGGTCATGAAGGTGATGACCTTGTCGTAGGGGCCTTCCATAAAGAGCTGTACCTGGCTGTGCTGGTCGGTGGCGCCGACCGCGCCGACCGGCGTAGGCCCGACGTGCACCGGCTTGCCGTTCCGGTCGACCCGCTTGCCGAGACTCTCGGCCCAGAGCTGCCGGTACCACTCGGCGAATTCGCGAAGCCGATCGGTGTACGGCATCAGGACGTGCACCCGGGCTGCCAGACCGGTATCGGCCGCCCAGTGCAGGGCGCCGTAGAGCGCAGCCGGATTCTTCAGCAAGTCATCCGATTCGGACCGATCCACCGCAACGCGGGCGCCCGCCAGCAAGGCCTCCACATCGATTCCTACCAGCGCCGCCGGCAAGAGACCAACGGGGGAAAGCACGCTGAACCGGCCACCCACGTGGGGGGGAACATCCAGCGTGGCGATATGCTCGCGCTCGGCGATGGTGCGCAGGGCACCGCGGTCCGGATCGGTCGTGAACACGAGGTGCCGGGACGCCGCGGACCCGAGTGCCTGCTCCAACCACTCGCGGACCACGAGATATTGCGCCATCGTCTCCGCGGTGCCGCCGGACTTGCTGATCACATTGACCAGGACGCGGCGAGGGTCAATTCGCTCCAGGGCGGGAGCAACCGTCGTGGGATCGATGTTCTCCAGGATGGTGAGCCGGGGAAAGAACTCCCGTCCTTCATCGTCCCATTCGTTCCACGCCGGAGGGCGCAAGGCATTGAGCAGCGCTTTCGTACCCAGGGCTGATCCGCCGATCCCCAGCACCAGTACATGGTCGTAGGCCTGCCCCACCCCCTCGGCAAACGCCTGGATCTGCCGCACCGTGGCGGCCTGATCCACCAGCCGATAAAACCCGTACTCGCCCGCCGCACGGCGGCCGCGTATGTCCGTCTGAATTGCAGGGAACCGGGCGGCGAGCTCCGCCAGCCGCGTCCGATCGAGACCGTGCTCGCCATCAAGCGCGTCGCGGAGCATTCGTCCATAGCGAAGCTTGATCACGCCACCTCCACCGTCAGGCCATCGTGCGCCGGGAAAACTCCTGGCGGAAGCTGGGCCTCCAGCTCCGCGTGCCCGGTCTCGTGCGTCAGGTGTGTCAGGTAGGTACGCCGCGCGCCGAGCGCCCGGGCAGTGTCCACCGCTTCCGAGATGCTCAGATGGGTCGGATGCGGCCGCCACCAGAGAGCATTGAGTACGAGTACATCAAGCCCGCGGAGCCGGTCGTACGCCGTCTCCGGAATGGCTTTGACATCGGTGATGTACGCCAGGCTACCGAACCGGTAGCCAAACACCCGCAGATGTCCGTGCTGAAATGACAGCGGGAGGACCTCGACGCCGGCCATGGTGACCGGCTGGCCGGGCTCGGTGGCATGCAGGCTGAGCCGGGGCTTCGAGGTTCCCTCATAAGGACGGACGGCATCATCGAAGATGTAGTTGAACGAGGCACGCACCCGATCGAGCGTCTCGGAGGGGCCATAGATCGGCAGCGGCTGGCGTTGGCGAACCGAGAAGATCCGGAGGTCGTCGATCCCGTTCACGTGGTCGGCGTGCTCATGGGTATAGACCACCGCGTCGATCCGGGAGAACCCACCGGCGAGTAGCTGCAATCTGAGCTCGGGAGGCGTGTCGATCAGGATAGTGGACCCCGCGCTCTCGAGAATCGCGCCGGAGCGGGTGCGCTTGTCTCGCGGGTCGGTCGAGCGACAGACCGCGCAATCACACCCGATCTGGGGCACGCCGAATGACGTGCCCGTACCCAGGAACGTGAGGCGCATTCCCTAAACTGCTTCGACCTTCAGGAGGTTGGTAGTCCCGGGCATGTCGAACGGCACGCCGGCCGTGACGACCAGCCGTTCCCCCGGCTGGGCCAGCTGGCGCTCGAGGATCTGCTGGCGTGCCACGGCGAGCATGGTGTCGTAGTTGGTCGAGTGCTCGGTGAGCGCCGGCGTGACACCCCACACGAGGGCGAGCTGCCGGAATGTCTCTGGCTCAGGGGTGCAGGCGAACACCGGTACGCTGGGGCGACAGGTAGCCACTTTCCTGGCAGTGAAACCGCTGCTGGTGAAGCAGACGATGAGCGGGGCCGACAGCATTTCTGCCGCGGCACACACGGCGACCGCGATAGCGTCTTCCGTCCTGATTGGTCCGGACTGGGGCGTTCGGGAATGGGTAAGCGCGTCGTCTCCTGCGGATCGCCGACCCAGGGCCACGTCGATGGTTACCCCACGGGGCTGACGCTGGCCCTCCATCTCCCTCGCAATGCGGTCCATGGCCTGGACCGCCTCCAGCGGATACTCGCCCACCGCGGTCTCGGCCGAGAGCATCACGGCGTCGGTGCCATCGAGGATGGCATTGGCCACGTCTGATGTTTCCGCCCGCGTGGGACGCGGGGCATGGACCATTGACTCGAGCATCTGGGTGGCGGTGATCACCGGCTTTCCGTGCAGGCTCGCCTCGCGGATGATCTTCTTCTGGATCAGGGGAACTTCCTCGAACGGGAGCTCGACCCCGAGATCGCCCCGGGCCACCATGATGGCGTCAGAGGCATCCAGAATTCCGCACAGGTTCTTGAGCGCGGTGTCCTTCTCGATCTTGGCGATCAGCTTCATGCTGCGAGGCACCAGCGCGCGCAGCTGCTCCATGTCCTCCGGCCGGCGCACGAAGGAGAGGGCGATGTAGTCGACGCCCAGTGCCACGGCCTGCTTGACGTCCTCGATGTCCTTTTCGGTCAACGCCGGCGCGCTCACCTCGATGCCGGGCAGGTTCATGCCCTTGTGGGCCTTGAGCTCGCCGCCGTAGTGGACCACGGCCTCGACCCGCTCGTCGCGCACGGCCCGGACCTCGAGTGCGAGCAGGCCGTCGTCGAGCAGAATCCGGGCGCCGACCCGTACGTCCTTGGACAGGTCATCGTACGTGGTGGGAATCTCTCCGTCGCTGGCGACGCTCTCCGGTGCGAACACGACCCGCTGGCCGGGCTCGAGCCTTATGGGTGCCTTGAGGTTGCCGACCCGGATACGGGGACCCTGCAGGTCGAGCAGAATCGCAGCCGCCGTGCGCCGTGAGGCCAGCGCGGTTCGAAGCTGGCCGATCCAGCGGGTGCGAATCTCCGGCGTACCATGCGAGGCATTGATGCGAACGACGTCCACCCCGGCGTCCAGCAGGGCAGTCATACGCGCCGGTTCTTCCCACGCGGGACCAAGGGTGGCGACGATCTTGGTGCGGCGGATAGCACTGCGTGACATGGCAGGAGTCTAATGGAGGCGGGTCACGCCTGCATCACTACGTCCCCCCCGACGATAGTGAGCGCCGCGTGTCCCCGCAGAAAGGCTTCCCCGTCGCCTCGCTCCGCCGCGGGGTCCACCGCCCACGCCACAAGGTCGGCGTCGAACCCGGCACCGAGCATTCCCTGCCGGTGCCCCACGCCGGCAGCGTGCGCGGCACCAATCGTGTACCCGGCGATCGCCTCAGAGAAGGCGATCTTCTCCTCGGGTCGCCAGCCGTTGGCGGGCGCGCCGTTGAACCCCTTGCGCTCGAGGGCCGCGTGAATCCCTACTCGCGGGTCCAGCGAGGCAACCGGCACGTCGCTCCCGAACACCAGTCGCGCTCCCCGCTGGAGGAGCGAGCGGAAGGCATAGGCGCCTCGGCCGCGCTCCCCCCAGTGTCGCTCCACCAGCTCGATGTCGGTCAGCAGGTGGGCGGGCTGCATAGAGAGAACGATACCGGCGTCAGGAGCGCGGTCGAGGTCCGAAGGGTGGACGCACTGGAAGTGTTCGATGCGGTGCGGGATCGACAGGCGGGGGGCCAGGCTCAGCAGCTGAAGCGCCCGGCGGACCGCCGCATCGCCGATTGCATGCACCGTGCTGGAGATGCCGGCAGCCGCGGCGGCGGTCACGGCATCGCGCACATCCTCCTCGCCGGTTATCGGCATGCCGCGGTCCCGCGTGCCCGCATAGGGCTCCAGCATCCAGGCGGTGCGGCTGCCGAGGCTGCCGTCGAGGAACATCTTCACCCCGCCGAGCCTCAGCCATTCCGACCCCTGTCCACTCCGAGCGCCGCCGGCGACGAGGGAGGCGAGCGCAGCCACCGGGGGATGGAAGAGTACCCGCAGACGTAGCTCACCGGCCGCGTCCAGCCGGCGGAACGCGTCGAGCACCGCCATCGTTTCGACCTCATGAATCCCGGTGATCCCCAGCCGATGAGCCTCCGCCTGGGCATCCCGAAGTGCATCGTCGAGTGCTCCTGCAGAAGGCTCGGGCAAGGAGGGTGTCATCAGCTCTACCGCGCGCTCGAGCAGCAACCCCGTCGGATCCCCATTGGCGTCCCGCACGATGCGTCCCCCGTATGGATCGGGAGTGTCCCGGGTGATCCCGGCCGCGGCCAGTGCGGGGGTGTTTACCCACGCGGAGTGTACATCGAGCGAATCGAGGTAGACCGGCCCCTGCTGCACGTCGTCCAGTGCCAGGCGGTGCGGGGGTGAGAGCCAGCCATTCGCATTCCAGCCTTGCCCCACGATCCAGCCCCCGAGCGGCCGTGCCGCCGCGATCCGGGCAATCACCTCCTCCCGTGTCAGTGAACCCAACAGCTCCACCCGCCGGCGGTTCAAGGCCCACATCGCCAGGTGAGTATGCCCGTCTACCAGACCCGGTGTCACCAGGGCGTCAGGAAACTCAAATCGCGGGATCCCACGCGGAGCCGTCCGCTCCATCTCGGAGGCCGATCCGACGCCCCGGATCTGTCCCTTCTCCCACCAGAGGCTCTCGCCCTCGAGTCCCGGCACCATCGTGAGGACCCGGCGGGCGCGAAGGAGTCCGCTCCCCTGCGTCAGCGCATCAGGCATGGGCGGAAGATAGGTGCTGAAGTGGGGCGTGGAATCTTTGGGTGAAAAACGGCCGCGTGGGGGCCGATCAGGCCTGTTTCCACATGTGGAAAAGCCGGGGAAGTGCATATCTTATTTGAGGGTAAAACGTGATAAAATAGTTTATCCCGATGGCATAAGTTGCTTGACGTGCGCGGTATACTCACCTGTCGTATCGTCACTTACGATCTAGATGAGAATGCGGCTATGATGAAGGCGACACTGTCGCTTGTGGCCAAGTAATTATGCAGACAGCCGAATTATGAACATCGTCGACATGCCATTTCTGGCACCTGGTCTCTTCCCCACGAACGAGGTGGAAAACAGCCATTGGAGGCGGCGGAAATTCGGGAAAAGTTTAGCAGTGGGAAGGCCGACGACCGAAAAAGGAGAAACCTGAGCGGGAAAGGAAACGTGAGCGGGAAGTCCTGGCTCGCCAGCACGAACGAAGGGCGGATAGATGAGAGGTGGGACTTGAGGGCTAGAGGTGAGAAGTTAGGTGAAGGGTAAGGTGAGAAACAAAGTGAGGGGGCTAAGCGGGTTCAGCGAGAAAAGCGCAGCTCGCCTTCCCCGCCCCGATAGACCGGCCCGACAAAGCGAATGGGGGACGCCTTGAGGGCCTTGGCCAGATCGTCCTTTCCCTCGACCTTCAGCATCCCGACGAGAGCCCTGCTCCATTCCGGCTTGAACGCCGCTTGGATTCGCCAGACGGTGCCGCTGGTCCCCTTCCCCAGCCAGGACTCCTGGATCGGCTCGACCCTGGTGCTGTCGCCCACGGCGCGTCCGTTCCAGGTCAGCCGCGTGTCTCCGATCCTCACTTCGTACAGGTCATTGTCCGTACGGGGTACCTTCGATACCGACGACTGGGCCTCACCGAGCTTCACCTTTGCGTTGGCTGCGGCCTGCGACACTCCACCTCCCACGGCGACAAAGTCCAGCAGGACATCTCGCCGGGCCCCGCTTCCCTTTTCCGTTGCCGCGACGATCCACATACCGATCATGGGGCGCTTGCGAGGGTCCTTCCCGCCGAAGCGCCGACCGCCCACGGTGAGCACGTCACTGTAGAAGAGACAGAGCGAGGAAGGGATCCAGGTGGCGAACTCGGGCTGCCCCTCGATGGCACCGCGGAGCGCGGAATGCAGGCTCTCGTCCTGGGAGGCCGGCAGGAGGCGCACGTTTTCATAGTCCCCCCGGCGGGCGCGGCCGGGCTCGACGAGAAAGCGCACGCATTGACCGGTGCTGAGACCCCTGATGGTCCAGACTGACCCTACCCGATCGTCCGATCGCTCCTGCGCCACCAGGGGCGCCGCAACGCCGCACCACACTGCTGCCGCGAGGCCCAGCATTAGCCGGGACTCCGCCCATCCTGGAAACATCGCCGTCAACTGCCGCGAACGGTCTTGACGGCGGCGCGCAACTCGGAATATGCCTGCGGATCGAGCGCGTTGAACTTCATGTTTCGATACTTGACCCGTCCATCGGGGCCGATCACGTATACGGTGCGGCGATTATACCCACCGCTGTCCTTGCTGGCGTACTGCTTCGAGACCCGTTGCTCGGGATCGCTCAGCAACCGGAACGGCAGCTTGAGACTGGCGGCAAAGCGGCTGTGGGTGGTGACGGAGTCGGTGCTGATACCGACGACGGTGACGTCAGGCCCGAAGAGGCTGTCATACTGCTCAGCGAAAGTCTGGAGCTGTGCGGTGCACCCCTTGGTGAAGTCACGGGGGTAGAACGCAACTACGACGGTGCGGCCCCGATCGCTGGCCAGCTGATACGGCGACTCGACCGGCCCTACACCTTCCTGGTTGGCCCACGGAAGGGAGAAGTCCGGGGCGCGTTTGCCCACTTCCGGTCCGCCCACGAGCACCACCGTGACCTTCTTGGCGGTGTCCTTCTGCGCTGACACCAGAGGCACGCCCGTGAACAGCAGCGCGCCGATGGTGAGTCCGATTCCGAGTACACGCATGGAATATCGTTCCTGTTCTATTGGAGAATCAGTTCTGGATAATTCGGCGAAGCACGCCGTCGAGGTCCTGGTCGCCGCCACTCCCCGTGTAGGCAACCTTTCCCGACCGGTCTACGATCACGACGTAAGAGGTAGCCGGCGCCTGGTACGCCCGGGTACTGGTCCCCTCTTCATCGTAGAGGGTTCTGAACGGAGGCTGGTTCTTCTCCACGTACCGCCGGACACGATCGCGAGACTGATTGACGGTAACGTTCACCCCAAAGAACTCGACCTGGTCCCCGTAAGCGGCCCTGGCGGCGCGCACCCGTGGCAGGAGCTCCTCGCAAAGTTCGCACCATGTGGCCCAGAACTCGAGGAAGACCGGCTTCTTCCCGATGTATTGGCCCAGGTCCACGGGCTTTCCGTCCAGATCGCGCACCGTGACCATCGGGGCCTTCGTCCCAACGGGTATACCCGATTCCTGGGCTCGCAACGGAGCATTCCAGGACGCCGCGGTCAGAAATAGCGCCGCCACCAGCAGCTGTCTCATAGTACGCTTCCCATCCTCACGAAATAGTACTCCGCCATTGCCAGCAGGATCACTCCCCCCGCCCGCTTGATCCAGAGAGTCCACTTCCCGGCCCGCGGGAGGGCGGCCAGACTGCCGCTGAACAGGCCAACGGCCACCAGGAGCGCCGTAAGGCCAATGGAGAAGACAAACAGGTACAGGAAGCCTAGCAGCGCGCTTCCCGTCGTGCTCACAAAGGTCAGCACCGCGGCGAAGGCCGGGGCCCCGCAGGGAGCCGCGACGAGGCCTGACGTGGCCCCGAGAGCAAAGACGCCACCCACAGAGTCACCAGCGAGGCGGCCGGCCCATGCCGCCAGGCGGGCCGGAGCATTCACGGTAAAGACGTCCAGAAGCGCCAATCCAAACACCAGGAGCAGATTGCCCATGAAAAACAGGGCCCAGGGACTGGAGCTTACCGAGCCGAACAGGGTGCCTGACAGGCCCGCGAGGAGACCGAGGGAGGCATACACCAGTGCCAAACCCAGGACATAGACCGCTGTCAGGAGCAGCGTGCGCCCGCGCGAGCGCCGAGTCGACCCGACACCACCGAGGATCCCGGCGGTGATCGGAATCATGGGGTAGACACAGGGTGTCAGGCTGGTCGCCAGACCGGCACCAAACAACACCACGAGAGCGAGGATAGGCTGGTCCCGCAGGGTCGTCTCCAGTCCGGGACCCAGCGCCAGCAGTGGCACGCGACTCAGGACCTGTCGGCCGACGCGACGGCTCCAAACCTGGAGGCCACGTAGTCGTCGAGTATTCCGAGGAAATCAGCGACGATGTCGTCGCCCCGCAGGGTAACCAGAAGACGGCCGTCTACGTATACCGGAGCCTTGGGGTCCTCGGCCGTGCCGGGCAGCGAGATCCCGATGTCGGCGTGTTTGGATTCTCCCGGGCCGTTCACCACGCACCCCATGACCGCCACTTTCATCTCCTCGACGCCGGGCCGCTCGCTGCGCCACACCGGCATCTTCTCCCGGAGATAGTCCTGGATCTCCTGAGCCATCTGTTGAAAAAAGGTGCTGGTGGTGCGGCCGCAGCCGGGACAGCTGGTCACCTGCGGCGTGAAGCTCCTGAGACCCAGGGACTGAAGCACCTGCTGCGCGACTCTGACTTCCTCGGTGCGATCTCCGCCGGGGGCGGGCGTGAGCGAAACCCTAATCGTGTCACCGATGCCCTCCTGCAGCAGGATGCTGAGGCCCGCGGTGCTGGCAATGATGCCCTTGCTACCAAGTCCTGCTTCGGTGAGGCCCAGGTGAAGCGGATAGTCGCAGCGTGCAGCCAGGAGGCGATAGACCTCCACCAGGTCCTGCACTCCCGAGACCTTGGCGCTAAGCACGATCTGGTGGTGCGCCATGCCCGTGGCCTCCGCCAACGCGGCGGACTGAAGGGCGCTTTCGACCATTGCCTCCATCACCACTTCGCGCGCGTCCCGGGGGGCCGACCGGCGTGCGTTGGCATCCATCAACTGGGTAAGGAGGCTCTGATCGAGAGAACCCCAGTTGACCCCAATCCGCACCGGCTTGTCGTGAGCGAGCGCCACCTCGATGATGGCGCGAAAGTTCTCGTCGTGACGCTTGCCGCCGACATTCCCGGGATTGATGCGGTACTTGGCCAGGGCGCGAGCGCAGTCAGGATACTTGGTCAGCAGCAGGTGGCCGTTGTAGTGGAAATCTCCGATGATCGGAACCGCGACCCCCAGGCGATCCAGCCCCTCGACGATAGCGGGGACCGCTGCCGCCGACGGCTCATTATTGACCGTCACCCGGACCAGCTCGCTCCCGGCGCGCGCGAGATCAGCGGCTTGTTGCACCGTAGCCGACACGTCCGCGGTGTCGGTGTTGGTCATCGACTGGACGACGATCGGATGATCGGCCCCGACCCGAACGCCACCGATGGTGGCGGTTACGGTGCGACGGCGAGTTGAGGGTGGCATACGCTGGAATATAGGGGAGGGCGGCCAGCGACGCCCCTGGCCCCAGAGGGGGATCGGGGAGAGCGGTGGCCGCAGATAAACGCAGATCTGAGGGATAGTCCAGCAGGCTCGACTACTGGGTCCGGTGTTGTTGTTGATCCGCGTTCATCTGCGTCATCTGCGGCTGCTCTAGCTCCTTGCATGATTCTTCGATGACTGCGCCCGCTTGCGCCTGCTTCACGGTTCGGATGAGATTCGAGCATGCAACCCGAGACCGGGGCCACCCCGACCCGCGCCGCCATAACAGCGGTCGCGTCGTACGTCCCGGAGCGCATTGTTACCAACGCCGAACTGGCCACCCGGCTCGACTCCTCGGATGAATGGATCGTCACCCGCACCGGCATCCGTGAACGTCGGCTGGGTGCCCCGGGTGAAACCACGTCCACGATGGGTGCCGAGGCCGTGCGGAGGTTGATGGCGAAACGGGGGCTCGGTGCGGACGACATCGACGCGATTCTCGTCGCGACCGTCACCCCGGACATGCTCTTCCCCGCCACGGCCTGCCTCATCCAGGATCAGCTCGGCCTCCGCGGCGCCTGGGGCTTCGATCTCTCCGCCGCATGTTCCGGCTTTCTCTACGCGCTCACCACGGGGGCGCAGCTCGTCGCCAGCGGCGCCCATGAGCGAGTAGTCGTCGTCGGCGCCGATCTCATGAGCTCGATCATCGACCCGCTCGACCGGACCACCGCAGTGCTCTTCGGCGATGGCGCCGGCGCGGCGTTGCTGGAACGAGCCGAGCCCTCATATGGCATCCTGGACTTCTATCATCGGGTCGATGGCAGTGGGCGCGACGACCTGATGATGCCCGCCGGCGGGAGCCTTCTGCCGTCAAGCATCGCCACTGTGAACGCCCGGCAGCACTTTCTCAAACAGAACGGGCGCGCGGTCTTCAAGTTCGCCGTGACGACCATGGTCGAAAGCGTCCAGATTCTCCTCCAGCGAAATGGCCTCACGCCCGGCGACATCGCCATGGTGGTTCCCCATCAGGCCAACCAGCGCATTCTGGACGCCACCGCGGAACGGCTCGGGGTCCCGCACGAACGGGTGGCGTCGGTGCTGGCCCGTTACGGCAACACCACCGGCGCGACGCTGCCGCTCGCACTCGACGGGATGCTCAACGAGGGGAGGATCAAGCGGGGCGACCTGGTGGTGTTCACCGCGGTGGGGGCTGGATTTACCTCAGGGGCTACGCTGGTGCGGTGGATGTAGCGGGCTACGCCCTGGAGAATTCCGCCGTCGTAATCGCCGAGAGATCGGCTTCGCTCAACCGGAGCTCGGCGGCGCTGATACTATCGAGTGCGTGCTCCTCGGTGCGCGCGCTGGGAATGACGAGCACCGCCGGTGAGCGCGCCAGCACCCATGCGAGAACCAAGGCATGGGGGGTCACACCAAGCCGGGCGGCCATCGGCTGAAGCACCGGGTGGGCCGGCAACTTGTGGTTGAGTCGCCCTCCTCCGGTCGGGCTGTATGCCAGGAAACCCATCCCACGATCGGCACAATACTCCACCACTCCCTCGGCAAGTGCCTCCCGGAAAAATGGGTTCAGGCGGTTCTGCACGCTGGTGATTGGAGCCACGGCCTCGGCCTCCCGGATCTGGGGCACCGACACGTTGGAGAGCCCGATCCAACGGACCTTTCCCGCCCGCTGGAGCTCGGCCAGAGCGCCCACACTCTCCGCCAGCGGCACCTTGGGGTCCGGTGCGTGCAGCTGGTAGAGATCGATTCGCTCGACTCCCAGGGCCGCCAAGGATCGCTCACAGGCGGCTCGCAGATGGGTCGGGCTTCCGTCGGTCTCCCAGCGACCCGCTGGCCGGGTGACCCCGCCCTTGGTCGCCACGATGACCTGGTCACGGTCGCCCTTCCAGCCCTCAAGCGCCTGCGCTACCAGCCGCTCGTTGTGGCCGATGTCCCGGTGGTCGAGGCAGTAAACGTCAGCGGTGTCGATCAGGGTGACGCCCGCGTCCAGGGCGGCTTGAATGACTCGAACCCCCTGGGCTTCCGGGGGGCGATCCTGAATGGACAGATGCATCCCGCC
Organism: Gemmatimonadales bacterium; assembly: GCA_035557715.1. Classification (GTDB taxonomy): domain Bacteria; phylum Gemmatimonadota; class Gemmatimonadetes; order Gemmatimonadales; family GWC2-71-9; genus CAVVWJ01. The sequence continues at coordinate 10,853 of DATMDQ010000083.1, read as the reverse complement.
GTAGCCTACCGCGGAGACCTGCGGAGCATCGAGGCCGAGGCTCCGGCGGGAAAATATTCGAGTCGAAGGCAGGGTCACGCGAGGCCCAGCTGCCTGGTGAGCCGCTGCCAGTCCGCAGGGGGTATGATGCCCTCGTTCATAAGAGGGGTCAGGGTGGCCATGATTTCGGCGCGACTACCATCGATGCGCCGATCGCGCAGCTCGCCGATCATGCGGGCGAAGCGGTGCTCGTATTCATCGGCGGCCAGTGTGCCATCCTTCCGCTGACTGCCCAACTTCCTGAGCTCCTCCGCAACCCGCGCGGGTGTTATGGGCTTGAGAGCGCCTTCCTTCTTGTCAGCCGACATGTCATTCCTCTCCGAGGCCGTGAACAGACGAATACCAGTGATCTGCATTATCGCTGGGCGCGATGCACCGCGTCCAGAGTCTCGGTGGGATCCGCTCCGGACCAGGTGACGTCCGCAGTGGGGCCGTAGGTCGCGAGTAGTGCATTGGCTCTTGCCTCGTTTGCATCAGTTATCGCCAGTCGAGCGATCACGTGGCGCAGTGAGGGCGATCCTCGCAGGAAACCGCAGAATATTGTTCGCCTCGCTGGACTCGGGAACCCTTCCTGTCACGTCGAGAATGGAGCCGATGTAGTAGAGGCCAAGCGGCGTCGTAGCCCGGAGCTTCTTGTGTCGCAGGTACTGATCTTCGCCTCCGGGCGGAAGGTTCCTCGGAGCGGAGAAGTGGTCCACCTGAATGTCCGCGGAGTCGATCACCGGATCGGTGGAGAGCATCACCCGGACTATCCACCCTGCCTCCGCGACGCGGGTGCCACCGTTTCGCACCTCCACCAGCATCTCCAGGATCGAGTCGACCCGGACCTGTTCCGGCACCAGGACGGGTCCGGCAGCCAGGTCGGCACGGAGGCCCGGCGAAGGATCCTCACTGGGATCACCGGGACCTTGAGGCCCTTCCCCACCGGCGACGCAACTCCACACCAGACCTGAAGTCAGGAGCGCACCGGTCCAACGGAGACCGTAGTGCAGGTGGACAGTGGCGGGGATCACGCGCCGGCGGGTGAGGCGGTTCATAGAGGCCTCTGCAATTTGATGTCTCTACCGGGCCGCGCAAGCAGACCGGCCTCGGTGCCCGCCGCCCTGGCCTCCTGAGGCGATCAGTCCAACTCTCTGGCGTCCACGTTCTGGTCCACTACCAGGGTGGGAGCGGCCGGCGTCTCATCCACTCCGGGCGCAGGCTCCTTGCCACCGCCACCTTCGTCGGCACGTTTCTCCTCGCCGATCTCGCTCAGCATCGAATCCCTGATCCAGCCGTGCGCAGCCGCATGCCGCGCCACCGCGAGGGTGTCGTCGGCCAGCACCAGCGTCGAGCCCCCGCGAGAGACCCGTTCGGCGAGGTCTCGGATAGCGGGCGAGCGTTCGGGATCTTGCCGCACGCTCCGGATGTATGCCGCCAGGATCCGGCCCGGATGGGTGGCGACGATGTCGGCGTAAATCTCGGGGTCCTCCTGGCCACTGTCACCCACGAGAATGAACGGGAGCGACGGGTACGCGGTCAGGATCTCGCGAATGACACCGGTCTTGTAGGCGGCGTTTCGAAGTACCGAGAGGCCGAGGTCCCAGTCGCGGAGCAGCAGCGGTCCGGCCGGGATCTGCTGCGCCTCCAGGAACTCTTCGACGACGTCGTAGAGATTCCAGGGACTGCTCGATACGTAGAAGATGGGATTCCCCGCCCCGCCGGTTCCCCCCTCCTGTAGAGCGCGATAGAACGCCGCCACGCCGGGAAATGGCAGCCGGGTGCGCGCGTTCTCCAGCAGCACCATACGCGCCGCGCGGATGAAGTCGGTGACGTGGGACTGGAGCACGGTGTCGTCCATGTCGCTGATGATACCAAACGCGGCAGAGGCCGGAGGGGTGAGGTAGAGAGCCCGGCCTGCGCTGGAGACGCCACCGGCTGGGTCGTGGAGCTCGAGCGGAATCGATCCCCATCCGGACGGGGGCGGGGCGTCCAAGGCCACCCAGTACCGGATGAACCCCTCGTCATCAGCGATCAGTTCGCGGTCGCCGCCGGGCAGCCGGGCGCGCACCTGCGCGAACGGCAGGGGGTCGCTTTCCAGCCGCTTGAGCATGGCGACGAGATTGCGAAGTTTGGAGTGCGAGGGCTCGGGCTCGGATTGCCCTTCGTTCTGGAGGACGCGGCCGAGCAGGAGCACGCGGTGATCGGTCGCATACCCGCGGTACCCAACGATGTGATACGGGTCGTGATCTACCAGACGTTCCAGCGCGTTGGTGCCTCGCCGGATCCGTGATCCCAGCGACGCGGCCAGCGCGCGCAGCTCGTCCTGCCACCCCGCCATGATTCGCTCCTCCGCAGCATTCAGGCATGAATGTTATACACCAACGCCCGCAGACCTTTCGGCCTGCGGGCGCTGTCGTGTGCTTCTGTATTCAGCTATCTACGGATGACCACGATCACCCGCACTCGCTGAAGCCGCACACGTGGCACTTCATACACCCTTCGGCGAACTCCAGCTGCGAGCCGCAGTCGGGGCAGGCTCCGGAGAGTGTCTGCTGCATGCCACCCAGAACCATCTGCTCGCCGCTATCGCCGGTGTGGGTGGGCTGAGCAACCATCGGAGCTACTTCCGTCTGTCCGGCAATCCCCTGGGGACCGCCGCGACCCGGCTGCGGCAGCAGCTCCTGCTGAATCCCCTGCTTCTCCTGCATCCAGCGCTCGATCGCGATGCCGACGGCATCGGGCACCGAGAGGATCTTGTTGGGCCCGAGCCCGATGACCCGGTCGGAGCTGATCCCGCGCAGCTGGCGATAGATCTCCTTGATCGGTATTCCGGAGCGGAGCGCCAGACTGATGAGTCGGCCCAGCGACTCGACGTCGGCCATGAGCGCGCCACCAGCCTTACCGAGAGTCATGAAGACTTCGAACGGCTGCCCCCGGTCATCCTCGGTGATGGTGACGTACAGCGTGCCCAGCGGCGTCTCGACCCGCCGGGTGCTGCCCCGCAGGACCTCAGGGCGGGAACGCTTCTGCCGCCGCTGCAGGTTCTCCGACTCCAGCTCGTGGACGATCCGCTGCAAGCGATCGTTCTCGGTCCGAAGCTCGGCGATCTCGCCATGAAGATCCGCGGTGGCGGCCACGCTCTCCTTCCCGCCGTGCCCCTCCTGCACCTTCTTCGCGGTCGACCCGGTCGAGAGCACCTGCATTTCCCGGCTGCCGTCCCGATAGACCGTGACGCCTTTGCAGTTGAGCCGGTATGCCAGGCGATAGATCTCCTCCACATACTCCTCGGTGGCGTCGTGGGCGAAGTTGCAGGTCTTCGAGATGGCGCTGTCGTTGTACTCCTGGAACGCCGCCTGCATCCGGATGTGCCATTCCGGCTTGATGCCGTTGGCGGTGACGAAGACCCGCTGCCACTTGGCCGGCACCTCGGCAAAGTCGATGTGTCCGGTCTCCGCGATCTTCCGCATCAGCTCCTCGGAGTACCAGCCCTCCGCCTTGGCGATCCCGATGAAGTCCTCGTTCACGTCTGGCATCAGCGAGCCGGCCTGGTTCCGCATGAACGCCACGGCGAAGAGCGGCTCGATGCCGGAGCTGCACCCGGCGATAATCGAGATGGTGCCGGTCGGGGCGACCGTGGTGACGTTACAGTTGCGGAGGCGCCGCATGGGGCGGATCCGCTCGCCATGGGTGTCCCGAGCCGCGGTCTCGTCGGGACCCCAGATGCTCCGCTCCCATTCGGGGAAGACTCCGCGCTCCGCCGCCAGCCGCTCCGATTCGACCTTGGCCTCTTCATCGACGAACTGCTGAATCTTCCGGCCCAGCGCCACACCTTCCTCAGAATCGTAGGGCACCCCGAGCTTCACGAAGACGTCGGCGAGGCCCATGACGCCGAGCCCGATCCGGCGGATCCGCTGGGCCAGATCGGTGATCTCCGGCAGGGGATACTGGTTGGCGTCGATGACGTTCTCGAGGAAGTGGGTCGAGAGATGTACTACGCGCCGTAGATTATCCCAGTCGATTCCCTTCCCGCCCTTCCCATCCTTCCCGACCTTCCCGTCATCCTTCACGAACGCGCCGAGATTGATCGACCCAAGGTTGCAGACGTCGTATGGCAACAAGGGCTGCTCACCGCAGGGGTTGGTCGCTTCGTACTCACCCAGGTGAGGAACCGGGTTGTAGTGGTTGGCCTTGTCCACGAAGAACACGCCGGGCTCACCGGTCTTCCAGGCGCCGTGGATGATGCGCTCCCATACCTCCCGGGCGTGCAGCTGTCCGGTGACCTGCCGGGTCTTGGGATGGAGCAGGTCGTACATGCTGTTGCTCTCGACCGCCGCCATGAACGCGTCCGTCACCGCCACCGAGATGTTGAAGTTGGTGACCTTGGTCGTGTCGTCCTTGCAGCTGATGAACTCCATGATGTCGGGGTGGTCCACCCGCAGGATGCCCATGTTGGCCCCACGCCGGGTTCCGCCCTGCTTGACCACGTCAGTAGATGCGTCGAACAGCGTCATGAACGACACCGGGCCCGAGGCCACCCCCATGGTGGAGCGGACGATATCGTTCTTGGGCCGGAGCCGGGAGAAGCTGAAGCCGGTGCCGCCGCCCGACTGGTGCACCAGGGCCATGGCACGCAGGGTGTCGTAGATGCCGCTCTTGCCGTTGGAGAGCGCGTCGTCGACCGGAAGGACGAAGCAGGCGGACAGCTGGCCCAACGGGCGGCCGGCGTTCATCAGGGTGGGCGAGTTCGGCACGAAGAGCCGGTTGGCCATCAGCCCAAAGAAATCCTGGGTCACCTGCTGCACGGCTGGGTCGGAGGCGCCGTAGCGGCGATCCGCGTCCGCGATGGTACGAGCCACCCGGTGGAACAGATCGCGCGGAGTTTCGACCGGCACGCCGGAGTCGTCCTTGATCAGATACCGCTTCTCGAGGACCGTGATGGCATTGGGCGACAGCCGAACTGCGTCCCGTGGGGTGGACGATTGCATAGAACTCCCGCCTAGAAAGGTATTGATCTCAGAGGGTGGAGCGCGTGCTCAGCACCAGCGACCGACCCTGCTCCCGACCGTGCCCGCATCCGACTTTCAGCCGAAACGGAAGGGCAAGCTAGGCCCGGAAACGAAGCGGGACAATAGCATCGAAAACGCCCGAAACCACGTTCAATTCGGCTTCCCACATCACAAATATAGCCGGGTGTACAATGTGGAAGAAGTGGATTGGTGGGGAGAAGTCGGAGCGGGTAAGGCGGGAAGGACGGGAAAGAGGGGACACGTAGGCGAACCCCGATTAGACGAAGTCCGGATCTCATGTCAACGGGATTCTTCTATGTCAGGCTTTGACCGTCATCATTCCTTCCCGCCATTCCCGTCTTTCCCGTACAGCGGATACCGTCCCCCCTTATGGGCTCGCGCCTCCTTGACGTAGTGGCTCCAGGTGGCAGCCGCTCGTTTGGCCAGGGCGGCGTCAACCGGCCGGACGATCCGTCCGGGCACTCCCATGACCACCGAGCCTGGGGGCACCTCCATGCCTTCGGGAATCACTGCACCGGCCGCGACGACGCTGCCGGCACCGATCCGGACTCCGTTGAGCAGCACGCTCCCCATCGCGATCAGGCAATCGTCCTCCACAATGCAGCCGTGGAGGATTACGCGGTGGCCCACCCCGACCCGCTTGCCCACCGAACAGGGCACCCCGGCATCGACGTGCACGATGGTGCCGTCCTGAATGTTCGATTGAGCGCCGATGACGATCGGAGCCATGTCGCCGCGGAGCACGGCGCCGTACCAGACGCTGGTGTCCTCGCCCAGGGTGACGTCACCCATGACGGAGGCGGTAGAGGCGATGAAGGCTGTGGGGTGAATCGATGAAGGGTGCATGCGCTGCGGGTCTACTCGTCCTGCGACGCGGGTGGGAAAAGCATCTGGGTCCAGGCCTCAACCGGCGCCCCATCCTTCAAGGCCGGATGCCAGGTGACGGTCCAGACAAAATTACGAACCTCGCGCTCATAGGCAGGATCGTCGGATGGCCGCAACCGCCTGATGTCGACCGTTCGGCCCTCGGTCGAGACCTTGACCCACAGCAGCGATGGCCGGGGCGACGGTTGCGCGTCGAGGGGAACGGTCACGAACGGGGGGTTCACCGGCTTGGGGCGCTCGTCGAAGCAGGATCCATCCGCGTTATACCCCGAACCGGGAACACATGCGGCGGCGGTCGCCTGACCCCGTGTGGCGGGCGCCGCGGTGCCGAGCCGGGTGAGTTGAGGGGTGAGCTCCTGAACCTGGCCCGGGCGGATCACGATCGTGTCGGAGAAGAAGTTGTAGCGCGGAGCGGAGATGGCGAGCGCGTGAGGACCCGGGGCCAGGCGGGTCAATGCCTGACTGACGGGTTTCTCATCGATCAGCACGGTCGAGCCGCGCGGCAGTCCGCTGAGGCGAATGCCCCCGCTGTCCACCGGCCCGGTGACGTCGTTCGACCCGCTGGCTTCGGCCGGCGGAGTCAGCGCCGGCGACGACGAGTCGCGCGCCACCGGCGGTGGGGTCACCGCTGGAGCAGGGGCGGAGTCTCCGGAGACAGGCGGGGCCTGCGCGGCCGGAGCACTCGGGGAAGGAGGCGAATCGACCCGGGGGACCGAGTCCGCCGGGGGATCCACCGTACCCGGCGCGAAGCCTCGCGCCTTGTAGTAGTAGAGAGCTCCCCCGCCCCCACCCAGCACCGCAAGGAGCACCCAGAGCCACGCCCATGAGGATGCGCTCGGCCGCATGGCCATCGAGCGGTCGGCCACCCGGCGAGGAACGTCGCGCCGCTCCAGCGGAGTAAGCCTCCGGTTTACCAGCGGCGACTCCAGCGGCGCCGTCGGCTGGCTGACGATCGGAGGCAGGCCACTGCCGTCGGTCCCCACCCCGCCGACCCCCGCCACCGCCGCGGCGCTGCCCACGAAGGTGGCCGCCGAGGAACGCACCGCGCCTGGTGCCGCGATCGGCTGTCCCCGGAATGAGGCCACCAGCTCCTCGCAGCTCTGGAATCGGTCGAATGGATCCTTCATCAGCATTCGCTTGATGACCTCGAAAATCCGCCGCTCGTCGGCCGTCACCAGGCTGGGCATCGGAATCGGCTCGGTGATGTGCTTGTAGCCGATGGAGAAGCTGTCCTCACCGTCATAGGGCACCGCCCCGGTCAGACACTGATACGCCACTACCCCCAGACTGTAGATGTCGCTCCGCCCATCGATGGCCTGGGCCCGCGCCTGCTCGGGGCTCATATAGTGAGGTGTCCCGATGGACATTCCCGTTCCAGTGAGCTTTTGTCCCGAAGCAGCCTTGGCGATCCCGAAGTCCGTCAGCACGCTCTGCCCGAACTCGTCGAACATGATGTTGTCGGGCTTGATGTCCCGGTGGACGATGCCCCGCTGGGCCGCATAGCCCAAGGCGCCGCCGGCCTCCGACAACAGGCGCCGGATCTCCGGCGGCGTGAGCTTCTTCCGCGCGCCGAGCACGTTGGAGAGTGACCCGCCGCGCAGGAACTTCATCACGAAGTAGATCACCCGGCCGGACCGGCCGACGCGGTAGATCGAAATGATGTTGGGATGCTCGAGCTGCGCCGCGGTGCGGGCCTCGCGCTGGAAGCGCTCCACAAACTCGGTATCGAAGGCGAGAGAAAACGGCAGGACCTTGACCGCCACTTCACGTTCCAGCTGGCGGTCCTTGGCCCGGTACACCATCGCCATGCCGCCTCGGCCCAGTTCCTCGATGATCTCGTATTCGGCGGCGAGCGACTCGCGCACGAGGTCAAGTTCCTGAAGGACACCGGTCGCAATGGCGTGCACCGGTGTGGTCGCCATCAGGTCGAGGCCACAGGAGGGGCAGAACTTCGATTTTCCGGTGATTTCGCTTCCACATCGGGAGCAGAACATGGGGGCAAGCTACGTCAGCGCCCAATCGAGTTCAAGCGGAGTGCATGGCGTATCGCGAGAAGAGGTTGCGAAAGGCGGGGAGGCGGGAAAGCGGGGAAGCTGGGAAGAAACGGCGGTGGTAAGTCGCGGTATACCAACGTTCAGAGGGAAAATCAGCCGGCTTCCCCGCCTCCCCGCTTCCCCGCCTCCAATGGCACGTCCCCTGCAGCGATTCGACCTAACTATCCCGCGTCATCCACTTTGGAGAGCCTGTGGTACCGTATCACACGATCGCTTTCAGCCAGCAGAAGCTCAGGGCTGCCCTCAGGCGGGCTGCCGGCCAGGACCCGGCTTTTAGCTACGGGTTCGTGGTCCATTCCCGGCGTCACCACGAGCGTCCGACCCTGGGCCTGATCACCCTGCACGGCGAGAGCCTGGCATTCAACGAGCGGCTGCTCAGCTCGCTCGAGGGTATCCCCCTCTGGTTGTTCGGGCACGCGCGAATCACGCTTGTACCGGGTGTCTCGATCGCTCCCGGGGAAGGTGGCCGCACCAAGCCGGCCGACCGCCCGCTGGCTTCTATGCTGATGCACATCGCCACATTCGATACCAGCACCGGCGTCACCCAGCACCTGGTACAGGTCGAGGCGGTGGTGAAGGCCGAGAGCCTGGTTCAGCCGCTGCTGATCCTCGCGCCAACGAGACCGTCCGCGTGGCCGATGTAGGAAGGCGGGGAACAAAGGCGTAAGCGGGGAAAGAACAGCGTAAGCGGGTGCTCTACAAGAGGAGACCCTCCGGCGTCAAGGCTCGGAGGGTCATTTGTTTGCGAGTCCCGCTCACGCTCTTTCTTCCCCGCTCACGCTTTTTCTTCCCCTTACGACCGCTTCTCCTCGTCGACGACCTGAAACTCCTGACTTCGCATGTCCTTCCGTCCGTCGGCATCCACCACCAACAGCTGCAGCACGTAGCGGCCTGGCTTAAGGCGGTCGAGCTTGAGGCTTCGGTGCGTCGTGACCGCGTTCGTGGTGGCCTGTTGCTCGAACTTGAGCTTGATGGCCGCCCCTCCTCCGCCGAAGATCTTCTTGAAGATGCCTCCGCCGGAGCCTCGCTTCTTGACCGCCAGCTCGACGGTATAGGGGGCCGGGCGAAGCCCCTCGATCTCATAATACAGCTCCATCTCCTCGCCCCGTTTGTAGGTGCGCAGCGGATTGAAGAGCACGGTGTCGTCCGGCGTCCGCCGCCAGCCGAGATTGGCGGTGCGGGAGCCGAGCACGAGATCGCTGAGGCTCAAAGCGGTCGCGCTGGTCGGTCCCACCCGGACGCTGTCGCTCGGCTGAGTCGTCCCCACGTCGTCGCCCTGCTGAATGGCCAGGCGGTAGCGCAGGGTGCCGGATGGCACCGGGGCGGCCACTCGGCCCACCAGGTGTTCGTTGGGCGGCACCCGCTCCGGGGCGACGAAGTGCCGGGTGGTGTCGAGCGAGGCCACGACCCTGTCTTGTTGGTCCATCGCCACAAAGCGCAACCGGACGCTATAGAGGAACCCGCGGGTAACGGTGACCGGCTCGAGGCTGGACCCCGCAATCGCATAGGCGATCTGCACCTGATGCCCGGAAGAATCCCGCCCAACAGCGAGTACCTCCGAGGTCGCTTTGAGCTCGAGGGGGAACCGCAGCTCGTAGCTGTCGCTGGTCGTTCCTACCGCAATGCTCTCCCGTCCTGCCCGCCGTTCCTGGTCCTGATAGCGGCCTGTGCTACCCCGGCCGGCGGTCTGGAGTTGGCGGTAGATGGGGTCGAGCCGCTCCCGCGACAGCATCAACTGTTCCGCCATGGCGTTGTCGCTGCGATCGCTCCCTCCCTGCAGCTTCACGGTGCTGCTGAAGCCGAGCACGTCGAAGAGACTCTCGACCAGCTTGAAGTCCTGCACGTCCTCGCGCGCGATGAAGTGGAAAATCAGGTCGCCATCGGTTCGGGTGTAGCGCCAGGATTCGTTCGGTTCCAGGCTGGGGGCGGCATAGCTGGCCCGGCTCGATGGCTCGCCATGGCGGATATAGATGACGCCGCGATCGTCGAAGTCACGGCTGCCGGAGCGGTAGCGCTCGACGATATCATAGTGCCGGTTATTGGATGTGAGCTGGAAGTTCTTGCGGGCATAGAACAAGCGGCGGTAATGCTCGCGGAGTCGTTCGCCGTCGGTGCGCAGGTCGGCACGGTCACGCTGACCCCAGAAGCGCCGGAGGTACGCCGCTCGGCGGGGGCCCTGCTCGCCATCGAACTCGCCCAGCACGCTGTCGGACGCGATCGTTGCGAGGTCACTCCGATATCCGGCGACGGTGATGGAGTCGTCCACCATGGCGCCTTCGAAGTAGGGCGTGACCCCTTCGAAGCGGCCCAGCAGGAGCTGCGTACGCGCCATCTCGAGGAGAGCGAGTCCCCGATTGGAGCCGCTCTCCAGGTAGCCGTTGAAGGCAACCAGCGCCGAGTCACCATCACCCACCTCGCGCTCAACCCGGCCGCGCGCGAGCAGCACCTGAGGATCGTGGCCGGCCGGAGTGGAGGCCGACCGCCGGAGGGCTTCCAGTGCCACCCCCAACTTGATGTTGACCCGCTGCCTCAATGCGGTGTTTGCCAGGTCCACCAGACCGCGGACGAATGACGGGTCGATCTCCGCCGATTTCGCGAACGCCACCGCCGAACGGGTGAGGGCGTCCTTGCCCAACATCATCTTGAGCCCGGTCACGAAGGAGATCTGGGAGTCACCCACGCCGTATTCGGCCAGGCCCATGCCGTACCAGGCGTAAGGCCAGGATGGTTGCAGGTCGATCGCCCACTGGAATTCCGACGCGGCATCGTCATAGTGGGCCTCGCCGCCCAGATCACCGAGCCTCAGCGAGAGGAACCCCAGCCGCAGGTGAACCATGCCGTTGTTGCGATCCACCTTGGCGGAATC
>DATMDQ010000082.1:0-6656 GCA_035557715.1 Gemmatimonadales bacterium | reverse complement strand
TCGAACCCCCAGCCTTTTGATCCGTAGTCAAATGCTCTATCCAATTGAGCTAAGGGCGCCCATGGGCGGTACAAGACTCGAACTTGTGACCTCCACGATGTCAACGTGGCGCTCTAACCAACTGAGCTAACCGCCCGTCTTCAGCGGGGCAGATGGGCGGCGGGGCAGGGGGCCGCGAAGCAGGGACCGGTGGGTCTCCGCATCAGCTGCCCCGCTGCCCCGCTGCCCTCACTGCCTGCTGAATAGCGGGGGTGGGATTTGAACCCACGACCTCCGGGTTATGAGCCCGGCGAGCTACCAGACTGCTCCACCCCGCGACGTATGCTTCAGACTCTGCGGTTCCCAGCCGATACTCTGGCTAACCCCGGGACCGTCCACCACTTGACCGTCCGCGACCTACTTGAGGTTTGGGCCTGTAACCACTCCGCTGGCCTGCGCCTCCGAGAGCGGGAAACGGGACTCGAACCCGCGACCCCAACCTTGGCAAGGTTGTGCTCTACCAACTGAGCTATTCCCGCGAAGCGGATGATTTTAGCGTCTCACCCGTTTCGGCGCAACGACCCGAGTGCACGGGTGTGACCCGGCCGAAGAGGGGCTATGGAGGCGAGGGGGATCGAACCCCTGACCTCGTGAATGCCATTCACGCGCTCTCCCAACTGAGCTACGCCCCCGCTATATTGTCCCGCCTTCGTTCGGCGCCGCGACAGCACGGTAACGTAGCCGTCGTAGCAGTAAGTGTCAACGAGGGATACATGGCATGAGCGAGCAGACTGACGAGGGACACGAGGTCCCCAATTCGGACGGCCAGCAGCGCGCCGATCCGCCGCTGGATGCCATCCCCGACGACCTGACCACCGCCGAGATCCTGGCCCAGATGCCGCCCGGCAAGCCGGGCCGCAAGCGCCGGAAGGCAAGCGCCAAGAACCTGGGCGTGTCCGACGCCGAGCGCGACCTCCTGGACCAGTATCTCTACGAGGTCAGCAAGACCCCGCTGCTCACCAGCGCGCAGGAGGTGGCGATCGCCCGGCGCGTCGTCGCCGGCGACCCCGACGCCATGCACGAGCTGGTCGTCCGGAACCTGCGCTTCGTCATCTCCGTGGCCAAGAAGTACCAGAACCGGGGACTGGCGCTCCCCGATCTGATCGGAGAGGGCAACGTCGGGCTCCTCACCGCGGCCCGCAAGTTCGATCCGGACCAGGGTGTGAAATTCATTTCCTACGCCGTCTGGTGGATCCGGCAGTCGATCCTGGCCGCCCTGGCCCGGCAGGGCCGCACTGTCCGGGTGCCGCTCAACCGGACCGCTGACCTGTCCCGCATCGTCCGCAGCACCGCGACCTTGCGCCAGGAGCTGGAACGGGAGCCGACGCCTGAGGAAATCGCCACCGCCACCGGCCTGACGGTGGACGTGGTCCAGTCGCTCGTCACCCTCAATTCCGCGGACGTCCGGCTCGACGCGCCGGTGGATGTCGAGGGCGACATGTCGCTCATCGACCGCTTTACGGCCGACGAGCAGAGTGATCCCGAGGCTCAGGTCATGGAGCAGCTCCTAACCGAGGAGATCGACCGGGCCTTGCGGTTGCTCCCGGCTCGCGACGCCAAGGTCCTGCGGCTCTACTTCGGGCTCAACGACGGCAGGGAGCACACCCTGGAGGAGATCGGCGGCCTGCTGGGCGTCACCCGCGAACGAGTCCGGCAGCTCCGGGACCGGGCGCTCAAGCGGCTGCGCGAGGGGGAGATGGGTCGGGCGCTGGCGAGCTTTGCTGCATGACGGCGGGGCAGCGGGGCAGTTGGGCAGCGGGACAGAAACCGCAGGGTCGACGAACGAGGTGGTGGCTGAGCGAACTGCCCCGCCGCCCCGCCGCCCCGCTCTACAACAAAGCGAACTCCCAACTTAGCTTACCTACGTGACGCCCCTCGTGGCAGCCGCTCTTCCCACCCGTGAAGGCTTCATCGCTCATGTGGGCCGCCGCAGCATCCAAGCGGGCCGCGCCTTGGCCGATGTCCCTACCTGGGCTCCCCTCCTGGCAGTGCAGATGCGAAGGCTGGGGGTCGATTCAGTGCCGATCGCCCTGTTCATCGCGGTCTTCACCGGCATCGTTCTCTCCCTCCTCTCGTCCTACATCTTCACCGGGGCCGTGCCGCTGTATTTCGTGGGCGCGCTGGTGGGGAAGACGATCATGATGGAGCTGGGGCCGGTGCTGACCGGGATGGCGCTGGCCGGCCGGGTCGGAGCCAGCATTGCGGCCGAGCTGGGGACCATGAAGGTCACCGAACAGGTCGATGCGCTGGAGACATTGGCCTACGACCGGTATTCCTATCTGGTAGTTCCGCGGGTGCTCGCGGCGACGCTCATGTTTCCGGTGGTAACGGCGTTTGCCGTGGCGATCGGGGTGCTGTCCGGATGGATCACCGCCGTCAATCTCCTGGATCTCTCGACCACCGAGTTTCTCAAGGGACTGAAGCAGTTCTACCAGTTCAAGGACGTGTGGTTCGGCCTGGTAAAGAGCTCCAGCTTCGGCTTTGCGGTGGCACTGATGGGATGCCTGCGCGGGCTGGCCACCGAGGGAGGCGCGCAGGGCGTGGGCCAGTCCACTACCAGTGCGGTGGTCCTCGGCTGCGAGGCGATCCTGGTGCTCGATGCCTTCTGGGCTCTCGTGCTTCTATGATCGTCCTCGAGCGCCTCACCAAGTCCTTCGGCTCCAAGGCAGTCCTGAATGGGCTCTCGCTGGACGTGCCGGATGGCCAGAACACGGTCATCATCGGAGCGTCCGGGGCGGGGAAGAGCGTCACACTCAAGCTCATCGTGGGACTGCTCGAGCCCGGCAGCGGACGGGTGCTGGTGGACGATGCCGTCGTCGGTGAGATGGGTCGCGACGAGCTGGCGGCGCTGCGGGGCCGGATCGGGTACGTCTTCCAGTTTGCCGCGCTCTTCGACTCCATGACCGTGGCCCAGAACATCCGGCTGGGACTGGCCCGGCGGGGGCACAACGAGGCGACCATCCGGCAGCGAATCGAGGAGAGCCTGGACGTGGTAGAGCTGAGCGGGAGCGAGGACAAGATGCCGGGTGAGCTCTCCGGGGGCATGCGTAAGCGGGTCGGGATCGCTCGAGCGATCGCCCTCAAGCCGCGCTACATTCTTTACGACGAGCCCACGACCGGGCTGGACCCCGTCACCGCCGCTCTGATGGACCAGCTCATCATGCGAACCCGCGACCTCGGCGTGACCGCACTGGTGGTCACCCATGACATGCGGAGCGCCTTCAGCGTGGGCGACCGCGTGGCCCTGATGCACGACGGCGCCATCCGACAGGTCGGCACCGTGGAAGAGATGCAGACCTCCCGTGATCCCCTGGTAAGACAGTTCATCGAAGGTCGGCCCGACCCGGTGGTGCTGGAGCCGGTGGTACGGAGGTCCGCAGGGTGAAACGGAGCAACGAATTCGCGGTGGGATTGGCGGTGCTGGCCGCCCTGGCTCTGGTGATCGGCGGTGCGCTCTGGCTGAGCGAGACCGACGTGAACCAGAAGCAGGCCTCCCACAAGGCCCGTTTCCGCACCGTCGGCGGGCTGGGCGTGGGCGCACCAGTCACCCTGCGGGGCGTGCGGGTCGGCCGGGTCGAGGGCATCCGGCTGGTAGAGAACGAATGGGTGGAGACCGATCTCAGCATCGACCGCAGCGTCGAGCTGCCGCGGAAGCCTGCCGCCATCTCGGCTTCGGCCAGCCTGTTCGGTGAGTGGAGCGCCAACATCGTTCCCTTCGAACCACTTCCCAGCGATCCCCTCATCCGGAGCGCGCTCATCGAGTCCGACCGGGCCGGAGGAGCGGCCTGGCCGGGTGCCACCCTACCGGATATCGGGCAGCTCACCGCGCAGGCCAGCCGCATCGCCGGCGACGTGGGCGACATCACTCAGCGGATCGGACAGGCGTTCGATAGTACGGCGCTCAAGGCCATGCAGCAGAGCGTCAAGGATCTCGCCGCCATCTCCGGGCGGCTGGTCACCTTCGCCAACGCGCAGACCGACCGGATGGACCGGGTCGGCCGGAACGTGACCACCACGTCCGATGCCTTCGCCGGGGTGGCCCGGACCTTCGAGGGCGCCGTCGCCCGTCTCGACACCGCGACCAGTGATAATCAGCTGAGGGACATCCTCAACAACTCGCGCGGCTCGAGCGCCGACCTGCGGTATGCGGCCGCGGATCTTCGCTCGGTGATCGCGGCGGCCCGGGCCAATGAGGCGAGCCTGGTGCGGGTGCTCCAGGCGGCCGACACGCTGATGACCAGGATTCAGGCCGGCAACGGCACCCTCGGCATGCTGGCGTCGGACTCCACGCTCTACCGGGAGACCACGAAGACGGTGATCCAGTTTCGGGAGCTGCTCACCGACATTCAGGCCAACCCCAAGAAGTATCTGAAGATCTCCGTTTTCTAAATGAACAAGCGTCGAGCGGAGCTGGAGGTGAGTGCCGGCGGAATCGTGTTCCGGCGGGTGCCTGGTCAGGCTGCGACCTATCTCCTGATCCGGGATTCCTACAAGAACTGGGGCTTTCCCAAGGGGCACCTCGAAGGCGAGGAGTCCCCGGCCGAAGCTGCCATCCGGGAAACGGCCGAAGAGACCGGCCTGGAGCACTTGATCCTCCATGGCCCGATCCGGGTGATCGACTGGCACTTCCGCTTTCGCGGACGACACATCCACAAGTACTGCCACTTCTTCCTGTTCGAGAGCCCCGACGGCGAGGCCTGTCCTCAGATAGACGAAGGCATCACCGCCTGCCAGTGGCGGCCCCTGCCCGAGGCGCTCGATCTTCTCAGCTACGACAACGCGCGCGGGGTGCTGAAACGCGCCGGCGAGATGGTGCGCACCCTGGTGGCGATCGGTGAGGGACGATCGGGCGGACAGGCGGACCGGCGGACAGGTGGACGGGACGGGCGGACAGATGGACAGGCGGACAGGCGGACAGGCGGTCAGGCAGACCAGGAAGCCAACGAGGGCAACGGCGAACCCACCGACCGTCCGCCTGTACACCCGTCCGCCCGTTAGTATGCCCGCCATCGCCGCGTTGCTGGTCAGTCGTGCCGCGCTGATCGCTCTGCGGCGAACTCTCCCCAAAGGCGGCCCCAGCGTCGTCCTCTGCAGGAACCCAGCAGCCTTGCACCGCCTGCTCCAAACCCGACTGGTCGATGCGGTGGTGTTGTCGCCGCAGCCGGAGCTCCTCGCAGACCTCTCCGATCTGCGCTCACACCTGCCCTATGTCCCCGTCGTAGCGTACGCTCCTTTCCGGCCCGATGACGGCGAGCTGCTCCTCACCTGTCGCCGCCACGCGGTGGCCTCCGTGGTCGTTGAAGGAGTCGACGATCCGATCGTCGGCGATCTGGTGCTCCGTTCCTCCATCACCGCGGAGCGTCGCCGGGCGCTGGTGGATGCCCCGCGCATGCTCCGGCTGACTGAGCCCCTGCAACAGGCCGCCTGGAATCTGCTCCTGGGTGAAGTCGAGCGGCCGATGCGCACGACCGTGCTCGCGAGCCGGCTTCGGATCAGCCGGGAGCATCTCTCTCGCCAGTTCGGCGCTGGAGGCGCCCCGAATCTGAAGCGGGTGATCGATCTGACCCGCATCGCCTGCGCGGCCCAGCTGCTCGGCAATCCGGGCTACGCGGTACAGACGGTTGTCCGCGTCCTCCACTTTTCCTCGTCCAACCATTTGGCCCGGAGTGCCCGCCGCATCGCCAATGTGCCCACCAGCGGTCTGGCGGCCCTGGGACCGCGTGGGGTGCTGGCGGCGTTCGTGAGGGGGAATACGAGGAGTAGGCGTGTAGGCGGGGAAGCGGGGAAGCGGGGAAGCATGTGAGGTGGGAAGAGCCGGTTCAGGTGGCCAGGCTCTCCGCTTTCCATATTCCCAGTGCCGTGCCTCCCCGCTTCCTCACTTCCCCACTTCCCCGCTTCCCCGCTTACCTTGCCCTCCCTCGCATTGTGATTATTTTCACAAGCTAGATTGTAGCGCACCTTCAGCCAGGCTTACAAAACTACATGGCCACCGAATCCATTCTGCGTCCGGGCGAGCTCAAAGAGATTCTGCTGCGCGAGATCGCGTCGGCCGATCTTGCCACCGAGGACGTCAGCGAAGTCGGCACGCTACTCGAAGTGCGTGACGGCGTCGCCCGCATTTACGGCCTCAAGAACGCCATCGCCAGCGAGATGCTGGAGTTCACGGCTCGCGAGACAGGGGAGACAGTCGCCGGGCTGGCGCTGAATCTCGAAGAGGACAACGTCGGCGCGGCCATCATGGGCGACTACCTCAAGCTCAAGGAGGGCGATGAGGTCCGGCGTACCGGGCGCCTTCTCGAGGTTCCCGTGGGACCCGCGATGCTCGGCCGCGTGGTTGACGCGCTCGGCAGCCCGGTGGATGGCCGGGGCCCTATTCAAACCACCAGCACGCGTCCGGTTGAGATGGTGGCTCCCGGCATCATCGTGCGGCAGCCGGTGAAAGAGCCGCTCCAGACCGGCATCAAGGCCATCGACGCCATGATTCCGATCGGTCGAGGCCAGCGGGAGCTCATCATCGGCGACCGGGGCACCGGGAAGACGGCTATCGCGGTGGACACGATCATCAATCAGAAGGGCACCGGCGTCATCTGCGTCTACGTGGCGATCGGGCAGAAGCG
>DATMDQ010000081.1:0-9165 GCA_035557715.1 Gemmatimonadales bacterium | reverse complement strand
CCCGCTTTTCGCGGCCGACCATAGGCGCGCCAGGCGCTCGAAGCCATCCTGCAGCATCTCCACCTGCTGCGGACTCGGCGAGACTGCCACCGCGGTTTCCAGCTCGGTGGCGATCCGACCCATCTCCTGGCGGCCCTGCTTTGCCGCCTCCACTTTGATCTCCGCCAGTAGTTCAGCGATCTTCTGTCGCACCCCTTCATCGTTAGGGACCTGCCAGAGGTAGGTCGCGCTTTCGCGGCCCGCGATGCATAACTCTCCTAGCCGGTCCATCAACGGTGGCATCTGTCTTCTCGGAGCAGGCTTGGAATCATCGGGCATTGGAGCCTCCCTGAAAAAATTGGCCTTCGGCCTCTGCATGCTCCTTTTGTCGCCCTCGAATGTTACTGCACAGTGGGCCGAACCGGAGGGTGCCACAACTTCTTCCGAGTTGCCGCGCTTCACGTTGCGCGAGATCGTGGCCGGCCGCAACGACACGTTGACCCGAATTCCGGGACGCTGGGTCCACGCGGCGCTGGCCGCCGCACCGGACTCCTGGGCGACGGCGGCCTACCATGAGGCGGCAACTCGGAGCGGTATCACTCCCCTCACGGGCAGCGCCCTGGCCTCCGAGCGGTCGTACCACGTCATGGGACTCTACCGTCGCCGGGAGTTGACCGCTGCAGCCCAGCAGACCCTGGCAGCCATCCGGGCGACTCTCCCCGCCGACAGCACCAGAGTGCGCTTCGATCACCTGTTTCGTCCGCGGGGCGAATGGATAGTCGACGTCCATGATGCCGCCCTCGCCTGGGCTCGAAGCCGGGCGCCCGGGATCGGCTGGGGAACGGCGAGCCGCTCGCTCGCGGCTGCCCACTGGCTGGATAAAGGGGACAGCCGGGCAGAGGAAGCGGTGCCTCGTGCTCTGTACGGGTTGATGGTGCTTGCGGCCAGCGACTCGGCGGCTTTTCGCGCGGCCCGCTCTGACTTATGGCGGGCCGACTCGGTAGCTGCCAACGCCGTTCTCCTGCTTCTGGCCGGCTATGCTGAAAGCCAGAACTGGTTCGTGGACGCGCTTCGCTTCTTCCTGGCCCAGCCCTGGATCCCGGATGGAGCACAGGGGCTTTCGCTGGCGGACATCGTGCGAGAGGACTGGCGCCGGGTAGGCAGCTCCGCCGCCGGCACGCTACCCGAGATCAGGCCTCACCTTTTCGGTTATCCGCAGGCCGTACCGCACTACGGGGTTCCGCCAGCCCTGTTCCAGCATCTGGTCAGGGCCGACAACCAGGGTGCGAGGAATTGGCTCGAGCGTCACGGCCAGGCGAGCCTGCTGCGCGCACTAAGATGGCTGCCGGCCGGAGACACCAGTCTCGTCTTGCTTCAGGTCGGCTCGGAAGCCATTCGCCTGACCACCGTGCCACGGCAGTCCCGGGAGAGCTTGAATGGTTTTCTCGAGCCGGGCAACGCCATCGCGATCGACCCAGGCTACTCACCTCTCCTTGCCCTGGGAGCAGTAGTGCATGAGTGGCAACACCTGATTTTCCGACAGCAGCAGCTGGAAGAGTTTGCCCAGCGGCTGCCCGCCCGGGCGGCCGCGGTCGTCGAGCTGCCTGGAATCGAGCCCTATCTTGCCGAGGGGTTCGCGGAGTGGAGCACCGAGCGAATGCTCACGCCAGTGGTCGCGAGGTGGCCGTTGATGGGGCTGGGAGAGCGGGAGAAGAGGGCCGGACTGGCCCAGGAAAACACGGACGACCAGCACTCCATCGGGTACGCCCTGGTACGAGCCCTGGCCGCTGAGATGTCCGATCCCGCGGCCATCACCAAACTGCTCCTGCGCCATGCGGCTCAACCGTCCACCCTGGCAACCGGACGTCAACTTCCGCGTGCGTGGCGGGCATACGCCGGAAAGCCCGATCGAGTGTTTCCCGTGCCCGCCTCCAAGATCCTGGTCCCCGAGGTCACCTTCACGATCGAGGACGGTGTGCCCGGCGTCGTGGCTAGCCGGATTCTCATCCCGCCGCGGGCGAAGGTGGGACGTTGATGCGATGTGCCATCCTGCTCGGGCTGCTACTGGCGAGCCGGCTTGCCGCCCAATCCACCCGCCCTGAGCGGACCGGCTTCAAGGAGACCTCGTCCCACGCCGATGTGCTGGCCTTCCTGGATTCCCTCGCCCGAGCTACGGGCGAGATCAGGATCGCCACGCTGACCACCAGCCCCGAAGGCCGGCGGATTCCCTGGGTCCTCGCGGCTCGGCCACTCCCATCGGGACCGGCCGTGGCGCATCGCGGCGGCAAGCCCATCGTGTACCTCCAGGCCAACATCCACGGCGGCGAAGTCGAGGGCAAAGAAGTCGCCCAGATGCTGCTGCGGGATCTGACTCGAGGCCCCCTGAGTCGCCTGCTCGACAGCCTCGTGCTGCTGGTGGTGCCGATCTACAATGCGGACGGCAATGACCGGATGGGGGCTGGAGAGCAGAACCGTCCAGGTCAGAATGGCCCGGCGTTGGTAGGGCAGAATACCAACGGATTGTGGCTTAACCTGAATCGCGACTACGTGAAGCAGGAGGCGCCGGAGACACGAGCCGCGTCCGGGCTGATCGGAGAGTGGGATCCCGATCTCTTTGTCGACCTGCATACCACCAACGGCAGCTATCACGGCTACGTCCTCACCTACTCACCCGGCCTGAACCCAAACACCAATCCGGCCACCGACTTCGTCCGGGATCGATTCCTCCCGTTGGTGAGGGAGCGGATGCAGCGACGGCATGGCCAGCAGACATTCTCCTATGGGAACTTCCGCAACCAGGATCCCGACTCGCTGGCGCTCGGTTGGGAGACGTACGATGCCCGTCCGCGCTTCGGCACCAACTGGATGGGACTCCGCGGCCGGCTGGCGGTCTTGAGTGAGAGCTACAGCAACGCCGATTTCAGGACCCGAATCCAGGCCACGTACAACTTTGCGGTCGAGGTTCTGAGGCTGGCCTCCGAGCAACGATCGGCCATCAAGTCGGTGGTTCAAGCCGCTGGCCGGGTGAAACCAGACTCCGTCGCGGTGCGGTCCACGCTGGGCCCGCCGACCATCCAGCCTGTCATCGCCGAGATCACCAGGTCTGCGGGCGAGGGGGCCGGCAGTTACGCCCGCCGGCAACGGACCGGAGTCTATCGCAGCATCCGGATGCCGGTGTTCGACCGGTTCACGGCTGCCCGAAAAGAGCTGCTCCCCGCGGCCTACCTGGTGCCGGCGCGCCTCCGATCGGTCGTAGATCTGCTGAGGCGCCATGGAGTGGAGGTTGACTCGCTGACCCAGCCCTGGCGCGGGCCGGTCCAAACCTTTGCCATCGAGTCGCTGACCGTGGGCCCCTTATTCGAGGGCCATCGGACTGTTCAAGCCGAGGGGCGCTGGACCGGCGAACCGGGTGACACGAGCATTACGGCCGGGTGGTATCTGGTGTCTACCGCCTCGCCGCTCGGCGTGCTGGCGGCATACCTGCTCGAGCCTGCCTCGGAGGACGGTGTGGTGAACTGGAATCTCCTCGACCGAGAGATCGGGCCCGGCACCAGGTACCCCATACTGCGGCTTCGTTCCCGACCGCTGCTTCCCGCCGTAGCCCTACCATAGCGGCTCGAGCGTCATGCTAGATTTCAACCCGGCACCCGATTGCTTCCATTCAAATGAGGTTGTTTGTACATGACCGCTCGTCCCGCTGCGCAGCCCGGGTCTATCGTCATCTGGTTCTGGGAATGGACGAAGTCGATCCTCGTGGCACTCCTCGTCTGGTTCTTTCTTCGAACCTTTCTGGTCGAGGCGTTCCGGATCCCGTCGGGCAGCATGGAGAACACCCTCCTCATCGGCGACTTCCTTTTCGTCAACAAGGCGCTGTACGGCGCCGAGGTCCCGCTCATCGGCGCCCGGCTCCCAGCCGTGCGTGAGCCGCACCGAAACGACATTCTGGTGTTCGACTCGGTCGAGGATAAGGGGCTCAAGGTGGTCAAGCGACTCATCGGCATGCCGGGCGACACCCTCAGCATGGAGAATGGGGAGCTGTTTCGGAATGGCGAGCGGGTCAACGAGCCCTACGCCGTACGCTCGGACCCCACCCGTTCCGAGGATCCCATCCAACGCGCCAAGATGCGCGAGTGGCAGCTCCCCCATCTCGTGAACCGTGATGAGGCCAGCTACCAGCCGGATCTACAGGAATGGGGACCGATCGTGGTGCCGCGCGACTCGTTCTTCATGATGGGCGACAACCGCGACAGCTCGTATGACGGGCGCTATTGGGGATTCCTGCCGCGGACAAACGTGCGGGGCCGGCCGCTGGTCGTCTATTTCAGCTACGATCCGAGCAGCTGGAGGGCTCTGCCGTTTGTGACGGCGGTTCGGTGGAGCCGGCTGTTCTCGTCGCCGGAGTGAAAGAGGTGAGAGGTAAGAGGTGAGCAGTGAGAGGTGAGAAGTGAGATGAAAGAAGGAAGGGCCAGTCCCTCTTACCTCTTACCTCTTACCTCTTACCTCTTACCTCTTACCTAGTGAGGCCGGGGTGCTTCGGGGAGAGAAGACCGGTTCAAGGTGCGGGGGATATAGGCGGCGGTGCGGCTGCACGCCGGGCAGTGAAGGGTGACTCGTCCGCCCTGGGCATCTTCGGCGCTGGAGCGTTCGGGAACTCGCTCCACTTCCACCGAGCCGCACGAGGGACATACCAGAGGTTTCTGGTCGCGATCTGCCGCGATCAGAATCAGCGCTTCCGGTGCTCGGTACTCCTTGATACCCCGACGCCCCACGGTCGGCCCTTCCAGCGGGTATGTGGCACGGATCTGGCTACCCGCTTAAGCACAGAATTTACCGGTTATTCGGCGGCCGCGCAAAGGCGTAACCGCCTACTCGTCATCTGTTGGAGTGATATCATGCGCAGGTCCTTGCTCGCGTCCTTATGCTCTCTGGTCTTAGTCAGCTGGGTTACGACCAGGGCTGAAGCCCAGAAGGTCCACGAAATTCGGATGGATGCGAATCCGGAGAAGGAAATTTTCCGGTTCAGTCCCGAGCAGGTCCGCGCGCGCCCGGGTGACGTGCTCCTGTTCAGAGCGGTGAGCGGTACACCCCACAGCATCGTCTTCGAGAGTGGCGGGCTTTCGGGCCCCGCTCATGAGGCGCTCAACGGTGCGTTGACTCGACGCTCCGGCGACCTCAGCAGCCCACTGCTTTCGCCCAACGGGGCCGAGTATCGCATCGTGGTTCCGGCCCTCCCGGCTGGCAGCTACGCGTTCTTCTGTCTGCCACACCGCGCCTATGACATGCGGGGCGTGCTCGAAATAACGAAGTAGCTCCCAATACTACTAGCGTCAGACTGTCACCAGTGCGAGAATTACGTCCCTAATGGGCGTGACTCGGCACCCGGTTGCTGCCCTTGAGCCCGGACTGATGGCAGGCAAGGAGGACGCGTGGTTTCGGAACTCGGTGGTTCACAGATCTCGACGCTGCTGGAGACCCTTCCAGGCATTGCGAACGTGTTACGGAGCCCCGTGGCGGACGCTCTGGGGAGTGTCATCCGTGCCGCGGCGCGCGTCGGCGACTTCAACGTGGCGGATGCCGAAGAGCTGATTCGCTACGCTACCCGGCGCGGGCTGCTGGGAATGGAAGAGGGCGACCGGATTCTAGCTGAAGTGCACGCGGCCCAGCAGAAGCGTCTGGATAAAGCGGCTGATCGGGAAAAGGCCATGAAGGCCAAGGCGCGGGTGAAGGGCAAGGCGGTGCGCGCGGTCAAGGCGGTAAAGCCAGTCAAGAAGGCGGCAAAGGGCAAGCGGAAGCGGTAGGGATCCTTCCTCAGGTCTTGAAATCCTGCATCAATGCCGTGAGTCGCGTGGCGCCCTGAAGTAGATCGCCCGCCGCGGCCGCCATCTGCTCGGTCGAGGCGGTCTGCTCCTGGGCCGCCGCGGTAACCTGTTCGCTGGCCGAGGCGTGCTCGCTGGCGGCCTGGCTCACCTCCTGGGTCCTCTGGCCCAGCTGCACCACGATTCGGCGGTTGGCCTCCGCCTCACGCACGACCTCTCCCGCCGCGGTGTGGACCTCCGCCACCGCCTTGGCAATCTCCTCCAGGGCCCGGGCGGCGGCCAGCGCCACTGCTTCGATTCCGTGCACCTTGGCCGACCCCACGTCCATGGTTGCTGACACGTCGCGGACCTGGTTGCGGATGAACTGGACCGTCTTGGCTACCTCCTCCGCCGCGCTGGAGCTGGAGTCCGCCAGCCGGCGGACCTCTTCGGCCACGACCGCGAACCCGCGCCCGTGCTCGCCGGCCCGAGCCGCTTCGATGGCTGCGTTAAGGGCGAGCAGGTTGGTCTGGGATGAGATCTGCCGGATGAGGTCGATGAAATCAGTGATCGGCTCGGACAGCCGGGAAAGTTCCTGCACCTGGCGAGCGGACGTGCCCACGACTTCTCGGATATCCAGCAGGGTCTGCCCCGCAGCCGCGACGTCGGACTGGTTGCGGGCAGCGAGCTGTTGGATCCGTTCGCCCAGCTCCAGTACCCGGGCCGACGCCTTCGCGTTGGTTTCGGCAATCTGTCTGAGATTCAGAAGCAGGGCGTCCGCCTTCTCCATCCCCCGGACCTGCTGTTCTGCGCTCGAGGCCACTTTGACCATGGCGGTTGAGATCTCGCCGCTGCTCGCGGCCAGCTCCTCGCTCATGGCGGAGAAATCGGTGGCACTGTTGCCGATCTGACTGGCCTCGCCCACTACCGAGACCACGACCCCGCGCAGCCGCGAGGCCATTCCATCCATCGCCCGGGCCAGGAGATCGAGCTCGGTGGGCATCTTGCCCAGCTGCACTCGTCTCAGGTCACCAGCCCCGAAGCGGTCTGCCGCATTGATCAGGCGCCGGAGCGGCCGGTCCACCATGCGCACGGTGAAGACCGAGATGCCGATTCCCGCCGTCAGCGAAGCCAGGAACAGCAGCCAGAGCACCGTTCGGCGATCGCTGGCAGCCCGCCGAAGCTCGTTGGCACGCGACATTGACCGGTTGTTTTGCGCCAGTACCAGCGCGCGCACGTCGCCCAGGAGTGTATCTGCAGGAGCCCGGGCCCGTTCCGCCTGACGGCGAGCCTCATCCGCCCGCCCGAGGTCGGCGAGCGCATGGGCGGTAGCGTAGGCCACCTCGATCTGTGCCTGGTTGGCCGCGATCTTGTTGACGATGTAGCGATCGGAGGTGGTGAGTGCGTTCAAGGTCCGATAGCGCTGCTGATAGACGTAGGCCGAATCGCCATCATCCAGGGTGCGCCGCTTCAGGGCCCCCGAGCGCAGGAGCAGATATTGCTCGGCGGAGCGTACTTCGGAACCGAGCGAGGCGATCAATCCGTTGCTCAGATCGGTGCTTTCCAGCAACAGGGACAGCTCCCGGTCCACCGACTTGTCGAGCGAGCTGATCGAGTTCACTCCCAGCAGGGCGATGGCGAAGACCAGTACGATCAGGACGGTCATGCCGGCGATAACCCGGCTGCGGAGACTGCGCAGGATCGTCATGGCGATCCGGCAAGTCGGACCGCGCCGTTACGCACCACCCCGATGTAGACTGCCTGATTGGGAACGTCGCCCTTGGAATCGAACGCTACCAGCCCGGTGACTCCCCGAAACGCAGGGGTCCCGATTCCAACCCGGGTGAGCTCGCGGCGGATAGCCTGACGCTTGGGTCCAGCCCGCGCGATGACGTCGCGCAGTAGATACACCGCGTCATAGGTGGCCGCGGCGGGCTGGTTGGGCAGTCCCGCGGCGGGAAACTTCTTACGATAGGCCTGGAGGAAGGCCCTATTGGCTGCGGTTGCCAGGGTCGGGAGGTAAGCCGCGGAGAGATATACACCCTCGGCCAATGCGCCCGCTGCCTCGATGCCTTCGAGGCCATCGCCCCCCAGGACGGGCATGGTGAGCCCGCGCTTGCGCGCCTGGCGGAGGATCTCCTCCGCTTCGGCACGATTTCCCGCTACGAGGAGGAAGTCGGCCCCGCCGGTCCTGGCCAGGCGGTCGAGGTAGGGGCCGACTGGTGGAACATCACCCAGGTAGGGATCGATCGATTGGAGTACTCCGCCCCGGCGGGTAAAGTCGTTGACGAATGTCTGGCGCACGCCCCGGCCATATTGGTCATTCAGATACAGCACCGATCCGCGATGAAGATTCAGCGTGTCATAGACCCAGCGGGCGAGCGCCGCGCCATGGGCGAGATCGCTGGGGCAGATACGGAAAGTGTAGTCGCCGGCGGTGGAGACCTCTGGCGAGGAGGACGAGGGAGAGATGGCAGCCACCGGATCGGACCCGCCGTTGTACACTGGGGCGGCGGCCAGCGTGGTGCCGGAGAACAGATGCCCGATCACGGCCGACACGCCGGCCTCGTAGAGGTCGGTCGCCACGAACACGGCGGAATCCGGGTCGGCATAGTCGTCGCGCTGCACCAGCTCCAGCGGGCGGCCCTTGATGCCACCGGCAGCGTTGATCTCCTCCACCGCAAGCTCGGCGGCATGCTTCATCGGCACGCCGACCGGGTCACTCAATGACCCCGCGAGTCCTATGCGGATGGGACCGGGGGAGAAGGTGCAGCCGGAAAACAGCAGCGAAGCCGCCAGCAAGAACGCGTGGACAGGGCCCGCGCTATGACGGCGTTGATGGATTCTGCGGGTTACCAAGAGATCCACGCACTTCCCCCATCTGAACGGAGTCCGGGCCGAGGCCCGGAGTGTCGACGATGCTCGATTGGACTGACCGGTCACCCGATGCGACTTTCGACCTGCACGGCCAGAGCGTGATCGAGGCTGTGACCAACGCGGAGCGCTTTCTGCGAGTCCAGGCCAAAGCCCGGCCGGGCAGCATCGTCCGGCTCATCACCGGCCGGGGACGGGCCGGCGGGGGGGCGCCCATCCGTACTCGAGTCCGGGGCCTGCTGCGTACGCTGAAGGGGTCCGCCAGCGTGGTTCGGGACTACTCGCTGGAGGAAACCGAAGGCAGTTATCTGGTCCGGCTGGTAGGCTGAGCCGGGGCTGGTCCTGTCGAAGCAGAGCCACTCCGTCCCCATCCGTCGAGCACGTGACCATCCACCAGACTGACGGAGGCAACCTTCTCCCCCCGCTCCAGTCTCCAGGTCAGCCGGATCATTCGCCCGCGCCGTACCCACTGCAGCATCCATTGGGCGCCCTGGATCCGGGGCCCGACCCGGCCATA
>DATMDQ010000080.1:0-21167 GCA_035557715.1 Gemmatimonadales bacterium | reverse complement strand
GGACCCGCCGCCGGCTCCTCACGTACCTCAAGCGAAGCGATCTGCCAACCTACCGAGCGCTCATCGAGCAGCTTGGACTCCGGCACTAACCGCCGCGCGCCGACCAGGGGCGTCCTGATCCACTATCGGGGCGCCCTTTCTGCTTTAAGAAGGGTCAAGGGTCTAGGGTCGAGGGTCTATCACTAACGATGACTCTCTACGCGACCTTGACCCTGGACTCTAGACCCTAGACTTGCAGCAAAGACGCCATCACACACAGAGAGAGAGCAAGCAGTGACCGCACAAAAGATTGAAACCGAGTTTGCCGGACGACCGCTGGTCCTCGAGACCGGCCACATGGCGAGGCAAGCCGCCGGCTCCGCCGTCATTCGCTACGGCGACACCGTAGTACTCGCCGCAGTGACCGTCTCCCAGAATGTTTCCACCCTGCCGTTCTTTCCCCTCACCGTCGAATATCGCGAGAAGACCTATGCCGCCGGGAAAATTCCCGGGGGGTTTCTGAAGCGCGAGGGACGCCCGTCGGACAAGGAGATTCTGGCCAGCCGGCTGATTGACCGGTCGATCCGGCCGCTCTTTCCCGAGGGGTTCAAGAACGAGGTGCAGGTATTCGTCACCGTGCTGTCGGCGGACCAGGAAAACGACGCCGACGTGCTGGGCGTGACCGCTGCGGCCACCGCGCTGGGCCTGTCGACGGTGCCGTGGAGTGGTCCGCTGGCGACCGTACGGGTCGGCCGGATGGAAGGGAACTGGATCCTGAACCCGACCTTCCAGCAGCTCGAGTTCTCCAGCGTCGACCTGGTGGTGAGCGGATCGGCAGACTCGATCGTCATGGTCGAGGGCGGCTCGCTCGAGATCTCCGAAGCCGAGATCATCGAGGCGCTGAAGGTGGCCCAGAAGGGCATTCGCGACCTGCTCGGCCTGCAGAAGCAGTTGATCGACAAGGCCGGGCCGGTTCAGAAGATCAAGTGGACCAAGGCGGCCCCCGATGCGGCCCTGATTGCCAAGGTGCGTCAACTGGCCGAGGAGGCCATGGCCCAGGCGATCAATGCCAAGGACAAGGCGGCTCGCTCTTCCAGCGTGAAGGCAATCAAGGAGCAGATTCTTCAGAGCTTGCTGGTGGAATACGCGGAGCGGGGACGCGATATCAACGAAGAGCTGGAAGAGATCGAGTACCGGGTCATGCGGAAGCAGGTCCTGGAGCGCTCCGAGCGGGTCGATGGCCGCGATCTCGACACCATCCGGCCGATCTCGATCGAGACCGGGGTACTGCCCCGGACCCACGGGTCGGCGCTGTTTACCCGCGGCCAGACCCAGGCGCTGGTCTCGGCCACGCTCGGGACCGCAGATGACGAACAGCGAATCGACAGCATCGACGTGGCGGGAGAGACGACCAAATCGTTCATGCTGCACTACAACTTCCCGCCGTATTCCACCGGCGAGGTCAAGATGATGCGGGGCACCAGCCGCCGAGAGATCGGCCACGGCGCCCTGGCGGAGCGGGCCTTGCAGCCGCTACTGCCGCACTACGAGGAGTTCCCCTACACGCTGCGCATCGTCTCCGAGATCCTGGAGTCGAACGGGTCGTCCTCCATGGCCACGGTCTGCGGGGGCTCGCTCGCCCTGATGGATGCGGGAGTGCCGATGAAGGCCGCCTGCGCCGGTGTCGCCATGGGCCTGATCAAGGAAGGCGACAAGGTGGCGATCCTCACCGACATTCTCGGCTCTGAGGACCACCTCGGCGACATGGACTTCAAGGTGGCCGGGACCGAGAAGGGCATCACCTCGATCCAGATGGACATCAAGATCATGGGCCTCGAGCTCAAGATCATGGAGCAGGCTCTGGAGCGGGCCCGGAAGGGCCGGCTGCATATCCTCAAAGAGATGGCTAAGGCGTTGCCGGCGCCCCGCACCGATCTGTCGAAGTACGCGCCCCGCATCTTCACGATGCAGATCAAGCCGGACAAGATCGGCGATGTCATCGGGCCCAAGGGCAAGACCATCCGGGGCATCCAGGACGCCACCGGCGCCAAGATCAGCATCGAGGATACCGGCGTCGTGACCATCTCCGCGGTTGGCGGAGAGGCCGGCGAAAAGGCGCGAGCGATGGTCGCCGCCATCACCACGGAGCCCGAGGTGGGGCGGACCTACGAAGGGCCGGTCAAGAGCACTACCGCCTTCGGCGCCTTCGTGGAGATCATGCCCGGGGTCGAAGGGCTGCTTCACATCAGCGAGCTTCAGCACGGCCGCACCGAGAAGACCGAGGACGTGGTCAAGAAGGGCGACATCGTCCAGGTCAAGCTGCTCGAAGTGGACGATCGCGGCCGGATGAAGCTCTCCCGGAAGGCGCTTCTGCCCAGGGAATAGCCCTTCGTGGAAACGGTTGAACTCGACGAAGGGTTGCGCCGCACCACTGCGCCGAACGGACTGGTCGTTCTCAGCGAGACGTTACCAGGGGTCCGTTCGGTGGCTGTGGGTATTTACGTCCGCACCGCCAGCGCCCATGAGCCGCGCCGCCAGCTGGGAATCTCCCATCTGCTGGAGCACATGGTCTTCAAAGGCACCCAACGCCGGACCGCTCAGGAGCTCGCGCTAGGGCTGGAGATCCGGGGCGGGGGTCTGGATGCCTTCACCGGCCGCGACTACACCAGTTATCAAGCTCACGTGCTCGACGCCGATCTGCCGCTGGCGGTCGAGATCCTCACCGACCTGGTGCGTTGGCCGCTGCTGCGCGCGAGCGACCTGGAGCCCGAACGCAATGTGATTCTGGAGGAGATCAGCGGGGTCGCCGACACACCGGACGACCTCGTGTTCGAGCTGCATGCGGAGACGCTCTGGCCGGAGCATCCGTACGGGTACTCCATCCTGGGCACCCCGGAATCACTTGTCGCCCTCTCAGCAGAGGACCTGAAGGTCCTGCACCGGGCCGGCTACTACCGGGGAAACTGCGTGATCGCCGCGGCGGGACACGTGAACCACGATCAGCTGCTCACGGCCCTGGAGCGGGAGGGGTGGTTCGAGGGCAGCGCGCCCGAGCCGCCGCGCGAGGGTGTCACCCCGGCCCCGGCGGTTCAAGGTGCCAACCGGGCGGAGGCACGGGACACCGCGCAGACCCATATCGTGTTCGGCACCGACACCTTCCCGTTGCGCGATCCACGGCGCTTCCCGCTGGCCATCCTGACGAACGTCTTCGGCGGCGGCATGTCCAGCCGCCTCTTCCAGCGGGTTCGGGAGGAGCTGGGGCTGGCCTACGCCATCTTCGCCTACAAGCACTTCTATCAAGGCTCCGGTCAGCTGGGTGTCTACGTCGGTACCCAGCCGGCAACAGCGGACCGGGCGGTCGAGGCGATCCGTGCGGAGTATGCCCGCCTGGCGCGTGAAGGCCTCCCGCTGACCGAGCTGATCAATGGGAAGCAGCAGCTCAAGGGCCAGGTGATGCTCTCGCTGGAAAGCCCGGCCGCACGCATGGGCCGGCTGGCGGGCTTCATCCTGCATGATGACCGATACCGGCCGCTGGATGAGATGCTGCGTGAGATCGATGCCGTTACCTCCGAAGAGGTCGCTGCCGTTGCCAAGGAGTTCTTCGCCCCCGAGAGGCAAACCATTGTACGTTTGGGGCCGAAAGACGGTAAGCGGTAAGCGGTGAGAGGTAAGCGGGGAATGGGCGAATACTCCGCAACGTTTCCCTGGTCTCTTGTGCAAGCCCGCTCACCGCTTACTGCTCACCGCTCACGATTATCAACGAAGCTGTCACTCAAGAGGAGTCCATGAAGATCGGCGTCCCGAAGGAGATCAAGACCAACGAGAATCGTATCGCGCTGGTGCCGGCCGGAGCCGAGGCCCTGATAGCCGCGGGACACTCCGTACTGGTGGAGCAGGGAGCCGGGGCGGGGAGCGGATTCCCCGACGAGGCCTACCGGGGCGTGGGGGCCACCATTCTGCCGACCGCCGACGCGGTCTGGCAGCAGGCCGAGATGATCATGAAGGTCAAGGAGCCGATCGCTGTCGAATGGCCCCGGATGCGCCGGGGCCAATTGATCTACACCTACTTCCACTTTGCCGCGGCCGAGGATCTCACCCGGGCGGTCATCGACTCAGGCGCCGTCGCGGTGGCCTACGAGACCGTGCAGCTCGATAGCGGCGAGCTGCCGCTGCTCACGCCAATGTCCGAGGTGGCCGGCCGGATGGCGGTGCAGGAGGGCGCCAAATACTTGGAGAAGGTCTTCGGCGGGAGCGGCATTCTCCTGGGCGGTGTGCCCGGGGTGGCACCCGGGGAGGTTGCGATCATTGGTGGCGGGGTGGTTGGGATCAACGCCGCCAAGATGGCCGCGGGTCTGGGCGCCCACGTGACCATCCTGGACATCTCGCTGGACCGGCTGCGGTACCTCGCCGACGTCCTTCCGGCCAACGTCGATACGGTCTACTCTAACCGCCACAACATCCTGGATGCCATCCGCCGAGCCGATCTGGTGGTCGGGGCGGTGCTCCTCCCGGGCGCCAAGGCCCCCCATCTGGTCAAACGCGCCGACCTCAAGTTGATGAAGCCGGGATCGGTCATTGTTGACGTGGCGGTGGACCAGGGCGGGTGCGTCGAGACCATCAAGCCCACGACCCACGAAAACCCCACCTACTTCGTAGACGGCATTCTGCACTATGCCGTCGCAAATATGCCGGGCGGCGTCCCCCGGACCTCCACCCTGGCCCTCACCAATGCTACGCTGCCATACGGACTTAAGCTCGCCAAGCTCGGCTGGCGTGCGGCGTGCAAGTCAGACAAAGCCTTAAGGCTTGGCCTGAACGTCGTCGAGGGCAAGGTGGTTTACCCGGGGGTGGCCGAAGCGTTCCGTCTCCCCCTGACCGACGTCAACAGCGTTGTCTGAGCGGGCGTACGCCGGGGCCGCCGTAGAGGTCCTGATCGCGCGCCTTCCCCTTGCCGAGGGGCTCCCGCTTCCCAGCCCAGCCACACCGGGTTCGGCCGGCTACGATCTGGCCAGCGCTGAAGATGGTGACCTGGCGCCGTTCGAGCGCAAGCTCTTTCGCACCGGTTTCAGCATTGCGGTTCCGGTCGGGTACGAGTGTCAGTTGCGACCCCGGTCAGGCCTGGCACTCCGGCATGGCATCACGCTGCCGAACACGCCGGCCACCATCGACAGCGACTACCGGGGTGAGCTGATGGTGGCGCTGGTGAATCTTGGCTCCGAGCCGTTTCAGGTCACCCGGGGCATGCGCATCGCCCAGATGATCATTGCACGAGTAGAGCGAGTTGCTTTCCAACCAGTCGAAGAGTTGCCCTCTACCGCACGAGGTACAGGTGGATTCGGAAGCAGCGGCACGTGATGGGGACACGACCCGCTACCAGTCGGTAAAGCGCCCGAGTACCTTCTCAACCTATGTGCCCAGCGGCTCCTCGATGAAATTTTCCGGTTTGAATCTGATGTCCTGGTTGCCCGCCAATGAAATCGCGGTGGATCTCGGTACGGCCAACACCCTCATCTACGTCAAGGGCGAAGGGATTGTCCTCAACGAGCCCTCGGTGGTCGCCATCGAGAAGGCTACCGGCAAGATCAAGGGCATCGGTCTCGAGGCCAAGCGGATGCTGGGCCGGACGCCCGACGGCATCCTGGCCGTTCGGCCGCTGAAGGACGGCGTCATCGCCGACTTCGATGTCACCGAAAAGATGCTGCGCTACTTTCTCAAGACGATCATCGACAAGCATGTGTTCCGGGTCAAGCCAAAGGTGATCGTCTGCGTCCCCTCGGGGATTACCGAAGTCGAGCGTCGCGCGGTACGGGACTCGGCGGAGACCGCCGGGGCCAAGCAGGTCCTCATGGTGGCCGAGCCGATGGCCGCCGCGATCGGGGTCGGCCTGCCGGTGGAGACGCCTACCGGGAACATGGTCATCGATATCGGCGGCGGGACCACGGAGATCGCGGTCATTGCC
This sequence comes from Gemmatimonadales bacterium, assembly GCA_035557715.1. GTDB lineage: Bacteria > Gemmatimonadota > Gemmatimonadetes > Gemmatimonadales > GWC2-71-9 > CAVVWJ01. The sequence goes on along the minus strand of DATMDQ010000080.1, from coordinate 15,229 downwards.
CTGTCAGGCATCGTTTCCGACACGTCTATTCGCACGGGTGGCGATGAGCTCGATCAGGCTATCGTCCAGTTCATGCGCAAGAACTACAACCTCCTGGTCGGAGAGCCCACCGCCGAGGCGATCAAGATCAAGATCGGTTCCGCCGCGCCCACCGGCGACGAACGGGAGATGGAAGTGAAGGGCCGCGACCTCGTGTCCGGCATCCCTAAGACGGTGCGGGTGCACTCGACCGAGATCCGGGAAGCGGTCCAGGAGCCCATCCAGCAGATTGTGGATGCGGTACGGCGCGCGCTCGAGATCACGCCACCGGAGCTCGCCAGCGACATCGTCGACCGGGGGATCGTCATGACCGGCGGGGGTGCGCTGATTCGAGGACTGGACCTGCTCCTCGCTCAGGAGACCGGACTCCCCATCCACGTTGACGAGGATCCGCTGACCTGCGTCGTCCGCGGGACCGGCCGGATCCTGGACGACTTCGAGAAATACCGCAGCGTGCTGTCGTCCTAGCATGATCAGCACGTCAGATCGCCGTTACTCACGCCGGGACACAGCGCTCCTTCTGCTCTGTCTCGGCCTCTCGCTGTTTGGGCTCTTCTCTCCCGTTCCCTGGGGGCGTAGAGTGGCCGACACGCTCCGCGAGACCGTACTCTTCCCCCTGGTCTGGCTTCAGACTCGGGCCGAGGAGGGACGCACCAGCAGGGTGCGGTTCCGTCGGGTCATCTTCGAGCGCGATTCCACCGCCTACATGTCGCAGTTTCTCCCCTCGCTTCGGGCCGAGAACGAGCGCTTGCGCCAGCTACTCCGGCTGAGCCGCCGGCTCAATACCAGCTACATCCCGGCCGAGGTGCTGCATCAGCCACAGGCCATGGACGGACGGACGCTGCTGCTGAGCGCAGGGTCGCGGCAGGGTGTAACGCTGTTCAGCCCGGTGGTTGCGCCCGAGGGACTGATCGGCATGGTTTCCAGCGTCTCGAAGAACAGCAGCGTGGCGATGTCGTGGGCCCACCCCGAGTTTCGGGTCAGCGCCTTTACCGTGGGCGGCAACGCCTTCGGGGTCGTGGCGCCCTCCAACGAGGGCCGCAACGGGGAGGGGGCGCTGGAGTTCCGCGGTGTGCCTTATCGCGACTCCGTATCGCTCGGAACGCTGGTGCTCTCCTCCGGCCTCGGCGGCGTGTTTCCCAAAGGAATTCCAGTCGGGACCGTGATCGGCACCGTCCGGGAAGAGGCAGGCTGGGAGCGAGTGTATCGGCTGCGCCCCGCGGCCAACCCAGGGTCCGCGGCTCACGTCCTCGTGCTGGTGAGCAGTCCGCAGGCGCGGGATCTGGCTGGAGCCTTCCCCAGCGACTCACTCCTGGAGGCGCTCAGGCTCGATTCGATCGCTCGCCTGCGACGGGCCGACTCGGCGGCACAGGCCATCCGGGCCGCACGGGCCGCGCGGCGGGACTCGTTGGCCAGAGCCGCTCCCGTCCCCAGCCGTACCCCGCCTTCCCCGATCCAGGGTGGCGCTCCCCCGTCGCCGATGCGGAGCGGCACCACGAGCGGTCCAGCCTCAGCCCCGAAGGACTCGGCCCCATGAGCAGCCACCGGGTAAGTCGGGTCCAGCTGCTGCTGGTGATGCTCCTGCTTGTCGTGCTTCAGTTTTACGTGCGCCCCCGTCTCTGGGACGCGCGGATCAGCCCTGACTTTCTGTTGATCGCCCTGATGCTCTTTGCCATGCGTAGCAGGCCGGGCCTGGCAGCTCTGGCCGGCTTTGCCGTCGGGCTCATTGCCGACACGCTGACGCCTGCCCGGTTCGGTGCGGGCGCCCTGGCTCACACCCTGGTCGCCTATCTGGCGTCCTGGGGACGGGCGGTGTTCTTTGCCGACAACATGCTGGTCAACGCGGGCTTCGTGGCGGCTGGTCTGTGGCTGCGAGACCTCATCGTGTTGGTGACGAGCGGAACCGACCACCGGCAGATCATCACCGAGTTGACCATCTACAGCCCATTGCAGGCACTGACGACCGCCGGCCTGGCGCTCATCGTCCTGATCATGTTCCGCAGCATGTTTTCCGTCAGGCTTGACGCATGAACGGGTTCGATTCGTACCGGCTCCGCCACCGGGCCGATATCGCCCGTGTAATCCTTATTGTTGCGTTCGTGGTGCTCGGCGGCGCGTTCTTCCGAACCCAGGTGATTCAGCACAGCAAGTTCCAGCTGAAGGCGGAAACCAACCGGCTGCGGCCGATTCCACTGACTCCACCCCGGGGATCGATCCTCGACCGGCATGGTCGTATCATCGCGGAGAATGTACCCGGCTACTCGGTCAAGCTCCTGGCTCCGTCGACCGATTCGCTGCGGGCAGTCATTGCCATGGTGCGGCGCTTTGTTCCGGTGGACAGCGCGCAGGTAAGCGACATCGTCGAGCGCTTCCAGCGGGCCCGCTATCAGCCGGCGCTCATCTTCGGCGACGCTTCATTTGAGGTCATCGCCAAGCTGGAGGAGCACCGGTCGGTCCTGCCCGGACTGGTGATTCAGGCCGAGCCCAAGCGGTTGTACCCCGCGGGTAAATCGGTCGGCCACCTGGCCGGCTATGTCTCCGAGGTGACCGAAGCCGACCTCAGCGCCGACAAGTACCCGGGCGCCGTTCTCGGGTCCATAGTCGGGAAGGCCGGGCTCGAGCGGGAGTACGACGATACGCTGCGGGGCAACGAAGGGGTGCACTACATCGAGGTGAACGCCCGTGGTCGCCTGGTCCGGGAGGGTGCTGCCTCGGCTGCGCTGCCACCGACGCCGGGGAACCCCATCACCACCACGATCGACCTCGATCTGCAGCAGTTCATCGACAGTATCTGGCCGGCCGGAGTGCGCGGCGCCATGGTTGCCCTGACGCCGAAGGGCGAGGTCCGGGCACTCTACTCCGCCCCTACCTTCGACCCCAACCAGTTCGTCGGTGGCATCACTTCGGCCGAATGGCGCAAGCTGAACAACGATCCCGCCCGGCCGCTGCTCAACCGGGTGATACAGGCACGCTACCCTCCAGCCTCGCCCTTCAAGCTCGCGATCTCGGCCATGGCGCTGAAGCGCGGCCTGGTGAAGCTGAGTACGCGGATGCCGGAGCCATGCCGCGGTGGGATGCGGCTGGGCAACCGGGTGTTCCGCTGCTGGAAGAAGGAGGGCCACGGCAGCCTCGATCTCATCGGGGCAGTGGCAGCAAGCTGCGACGTCTACTTCTACCAGCTCGGGCTGCAGCTCGGGCTCGATGCCATCATCCAGGATGGCATCTTCATGGGATTTCGGGACAAGAGCGGGATCGACCTGGAGGACGAGCTGAGCCCCATCTGGCCTTCTTCCAAGGCGTACTTCGACCGGCTGTACGGACCGCGCTATTGGAGTCCGCCGGGGACCACACTGAACTTTTCCATCGGCCAGGGTGAGAACACCCAGACGCTGATCAACATGGTCAAGTTCTATCAAGGTCTGGCGGGGCCGGGCGTGGCGCTGACTCCGTACATCGTGCGCTCCAGCTCGGGCAAAGGCAGATCGCTCGGGCTGACCCCCAAGGAGCTCGACGCCCTCCGCACCTCGCTCATTGCGGTGGTGGAGCGGGGCACGGCATCGGCAAACCGCCGGGCCGACCTGGCTGTGGCCGGCAAGACCGGGACGGCGCAGAACCCCCACGGCGATGACCATGGCTGGTTCATCGGCTTTGCGCCTGCCGACAAGCCGGAGCTGGTGGTGGGAGGGATCATGGAGTTCGCCGAGCACGGCACCACCGTGGCGCCCTACGTAGTCCGGACGCTGCGGCGCTACATCCTCGGGCCGGACGCCGTTGGCCCGGTCAAGCTCGGTGTGCTCCTCGACGAGTCGTTGACCTCGCGAGATACCGCACCCCGGCCGCTGGAGCTGGACCCCGACTCCGCCGCCGCACGCGCCGCCACAGACTCCATACGACGCGCCGAGGGCAACCAGTGAGAGGCCCTGCCATCGACCGCAACCTGGTCGTCGTCAGCCTCGCCCTGATGCTGTTCGGCTTGGCCATCCTCTATTCGGCGGGCCAGACCGATGTGCCCACGCGCGCAGCGGGCATGTGGGAGCGCCAGATCGTCTGGTTCGGCGTGGGGATCGTGGCCTGCTGGGTGGTCTACAACATCTCGCTCCGCGTCCTCGAGTGGGTAGCCCCTGCGCTGTATGCCTTCAGCATCCTGCTGCTGGGTGTGGTCCTGGTGGTGGGCACCGGTGCCGGAACCGCGGAGAGCAGTCACAGCTGGCTCTCTATCGGCGGACATCAGATCGGCCAGCCCTCTGAGCTGGCCAAAGTGGCCACGGTGCTTATGCTGGCCCGGTTTCTCTCCGGCCGGAAAGAAGCCCCCCGCTCCCTCTGGGACCTGGTCGGCCCGGCCCTGATCGTGGGGGTGCCGTTCCTCATGGTTCTGAAGCAACCCGATCTCGGCAGCGCGCTCGTGTTCGTCGGAGTCTTCTTCGCCATGCTGTTCTGGTCTGGCGTTCGCCCTCGGATGCTGTTTCTGATGGCCACTCCGGGGATCAGCCTCTTCCTGGCGTTCAATACGCTGGCCTGGAGCGCATGGATCATCATTTTCGTGTTGATCCTGATCGCCTGGCGGCCATACGTGTGGGATTGGACGACGTTCCTGGCGGCGAACGTGGCCATGGGTGCCATTGCCATGCCGCTCTGGACCCGGCTGGCCCCGTACCAGCAGAACCGGCTGCTCACCTTTCTGAATCCCGAGGCCGATCCGCGGGCGGCAGGCTACCATGCCATTCAATCCCGGGTAGCCATCGGATCCGGCGGGTGGTTTGGCACCGGCTACACCGAGGGTCCGCAGAAGCGACTGGCCTTTCTGCCGGAGCAGCATACCGACTTCGTATTCTCGGTGGTGGGAGAAGAGCTCGGCTTTCTTGGGGTGGCGGTGGCGCTGGGACTCTTCCTCACGCTCTTCCTGGTTCTGCTTCGCATCGCACGGCGGGCAACCGATCCGTTCAGCAGTCTCGCCGTCTTCGGGATCATTGGTCTGTTCTTTACTCACGTGTTCGAGAATGTCGGTATGACGGTGAACCTCATGCCCATAACCGGCATCCCGCTCCCGCTTTTCTCCTATGGTGGCTCCTTTTTCATCATCTGCGCGTTGTGTCTCGGAGTGGCCTTGAGGGTTGCATATGATTCGAGGTCGTCCGGCTATCTCGATAGCTGATAGCGACTTAGAGTCGGGGGTCTAGCGCGGGAGGCAGGGAATTGTGAGATTCCATCCCTTCGAATGCCGCATCCGGCACCCTCTATCCTCCACGCCACCTGTATCTTATGGCTGTGATGGCCTGGTTTAAGAAGGAACGCAAGCCACGTACTTCTCAGCGCGAGCGGCTGGAGATCCCGGCTGACGCGTGGGAGAAGTGCGACAAGTGTGGCCACATCGACATTCGTGAGAAGTTCGAGAAGGCGCTGAACGTTTGCCCCGAGTGCGGCTGGCACCGGCGGATCGGTGCGGAGGACTACATCGAGATTCTGACCGATCCGGGCACCTGGCGTGAGCTCTACGGTGGCCTGCGCTCGGTCGATCCGCTCGGGTTCGAGAGCTACGCCGATCGGCTGAAAGTGGCCCGCCAGAAGGGCGGCGAGGCCGATGCGGTGTACACCGGGACTGCCAAGATCGATGGACTGCTATTCAATCTGGCGGTGATGAACTTTGCCTTCATGGGGGGCTCGATGGGCTCGGTCGTGGGTGAGAAGATTGCCCGGCTGGCCCGGCGATCGGTAGAGAAGAAGATTCCGCTCGTTATCGTCTCGACCTCCGGCGGGGCCCGCATGCAGGAGGGGGTCCTCGCCCTGATGCAGATGGCCAAGACATCGGCCGTCATCGCCCAGCTCAACCGCGACAGTATCCCCTACATCTCCATCCTGACCGACCCCACGACTGGGGGTGTATCCGCCTCGTTTGCCATGCAGGGCGACGTGGTGCTCGCCGAGCCGGGCGCCCTGATCGGCTTTGCCGGGCAGCGGGTGATCAAGCAGACCATCGGCCAGGATCTGCCCGATGGATTTCAGACCGCCGAATTTCTCCTGGAGCACGGCCAGGTGGATGACGTGGTCCCGCGTGCCTCGCTCCGCGATACGACCGCCCGACTTGTGCGGCACATGCAGGGGCAGCGGCCCCATGTCGAGATGGCCGAGCTGAGCTGAGGTCGAGCGAATTGGCGGTTTCGACGCCCCACCCCCGGCCTCATCGGGTGGGGCGTCGTCGTTTCCCCACGCACTCTCTCGCGAGCCTTGATGTCGCTGACCTACGCTGAGTCGTTGGAGTTCCTCTTCCCCCGGACCACGACCATCAAGTTCGGGCTGACGACGACGCGTGGGCTGCTCAAGACCCTCGGCAACCCGCACGAGGTCATGCCGTCGGTGCATATCGGCGGCACCAACGGCAAGGGAAGCGTCTCGACCCTGGTGGCAGCGGCGCTCAGAGAGGCCGGCTGGCGGGTGGGGCTCTACACCTCACCCCACCTGATCTCGTTCCGGGAGCGCATCCAGGTGGATGGGGTGCCCATCTCCGAAGTGGCGGTGGCAATGTGGACTTCCCGGCTTCTTTCGGCCATCCTCGAGCGCAAGGCGACCTTTTTCGAGGCCACGACCGCGCTCGCGTTCGCCGATTTTGCCGCCCGTGGCGTGGAGGTGGCCGTCGTGGAGGTGGGGCTGGGTGGGCGCCTCGACAGCACCAATGTGGTACGGCCGCTGGTGAGCGGTGTGACCAAGATCGAGCGGGATCACATGAAGTATTTGGGTGATACCTTGGAGCAGATCGCCTGCGAGAAGGCCGGCATCGCCAAGGCCGGGGTGCCATTCGTGATCGGCGAGACCGATCCGGACTTGGTGGGGGTCCTGCGCCGCGAGGCCAGGCGTGCGGTCCGGCGAACGGGCGCACTGCCGGACGGGCGGGCTGGTGCGGACATCCGAGTGCTGCCACCGGACTACGAATGGCGGGGTCCGCTGGGCCTGGCGGGGCCGCATCAGCGGCGCAACGCCGCGGTGGCTCAGGGCATTCTGATGGCCCTGCCCTCGCCTTACCGGCCGACGGCCGCCCAGATCGAGCGCGCCTTCGGTTTGGCCAGGGTGGCCGGGCGGCTGGACCAGAGAGGCCGATGGCTCTTCGACGTGGCCCATAACCCGGATGGGATGCGGTCGTTGGTGAGGGCGCTGGCTGCCACCAAGCCGAAGCGGCCTCTGCATGCGCTGGTATCGATCCTGGGCGACAAGGAGTGGCCCGAGATGCTGGTGCAGCTGGACCAGGTGATCGATCGTGGCGTCTTGACGATCGCCCCCACCGCGGCCGGACGCGGCTGGGATATCGAGTGGCTCCGCCGCTGGCTCAAAGATCCCAAGAGGCCGCCGGCCCACGCGGAATGGACGCTGATTCCAGAGTTCACCGAGGCGATCGAGAAGGTCCAGGAAGGAGCGGGGACGGTACTCGTAACCGGTTCGTTTCATACGGTTGGAGACGTCATGTCAGCGCTGGGGATGGAGGTGTAATTCCTTCCCGCCCACGCCTTCCCCCCTTATACTCCCCCCATGAAAACCAAGGCCCTGCCGGGCTTTCGTGATTTTTACCCCGCCGATCTCGCCCTCCGTGCCCACATTGTCCGAACCTGGCGTACGGTAGCCACCCGGTATGGGTTCGAGGAGTACGACGGCCCTCCGCTGGAGCCGCTCGATCTCTACACCGCCAAGAGCGGAGAGGAGATCGTCGGTCAGTTGTACAACTTCACCGACAAGGGGGATCGTGCGGTGGCCCTCCGGCCGGAGATGACGCCGACGCTGGCCCGCATGGTGGCCGCTCAAGCCGGCCAGCTCCGGAAGCCCATCCGCTGGTTCTCGATCCCTCAGCTCTTCCGCTATGAGCGGCAGCAACGGGGGAGGCTTCGAGAGCATTTTCAGCTCAACTGCGATTTGATTGGGGAGCCAGGTCCTCTCGCCGACGCCGAGATCATTGCCCTGGCGCTCGACGTAATGCGAGCGTTTGGGCTGGGCCCCCAGGACGTGCGGGTGCGCTTGTCTGACCGCCGAGTGCTTACGGCGATACTCGAGGGTCGCAAGGTCCCCTCGTCCGGAATGGGCAAGGCGTTCGAGTACATTGACAAGGTCGAACGCGTACGGAAGGCGCAAGTCGACAAACACGACTTCAGGCCAGAGGTTTTTGCGCCCGCGACTACCGAAGTCCTCTGGGAGGTTTCACAGATTCGAGGGTGGGACCAACTGGAGAGGGAGCTTGCAAGATCTCCCGAACTGTCCAAGGCTGGCGAGCCCCTGCAGGAGGTCCGTCGCTCGCTCGAGGCCATGGGACTTGGGGATTTCATTGAACTCGATCTCGCGATCGTCCGAGGACTGGCCTACTACACTGGCATCGTCTTCGAGCTGTTCGACGCCGGACGTGCCCTGCGGGCCATCTGCGGCGGGGGGCGCTACGACAACCTGCTCGACGCGCTCGGTGGCGTTCAGATGCCCGCGGTCGGCTTCGGCATGGGTGACGTGGTGCTGGGTGAGCTGCTCAAGGACAGGGGCCTGCTTCCGGCCGAGACTTCCAGTATCGACGTATTTCTGGCCTTCATTACTCCGGAAGACCTGCCGCACGTCCTGGGCCTGGCCCACCAACTTCGAGACGCCGGCCTGAGAGTGGAGTACGCAGTGAGCTCCCAGGCCGTGGGCAAGCAGCTCAAGCTGGCCGATTCGCGCAACGCGCGCCTCGCGGTGGTGGTTGGGCCGGACGAACGGAAGCGCGACGAAATCATGATCAAAGACTTGCGCAGCGGGTCTCAGGAGTCGGTCTCTTTACAATCGATTGTGAACACCATCAAGGCCCGCATCAATGGCTGACACCAAGGCACTCACCACCCGCGCGGCCGACTTCAGCGCATGGTACAACGAGATCATCGCCCGGGCGGAGCTTGCCGACTACAGCCCGGTCCGCGGCTGCATGGTCATCCGGCCTAACGGCTACGCCATCTGGGAGCAGATGCAGCGGGCCCTGGACCAGATGTTCAAGGACACCGGACACCAGAACGCCTATTTCCCGCTGTTCATCCCGCAAAGCTTCATGGCGAGAGAAGCGGAACACGTCGAGGGGTTTGCGCCCGAGGTAGCCGTGGTGACCCACGGCGGCGGCAAGGAGCTGGAGGAGCCGCTGATCATCCGGCCGACCTCCGAGACGATCATTTACGCGATGTACGCCAAGTGGATCCAGAGCTACCGGGATCTTCCGCTGCTGATCAACCAGTGGGCCAACGTGGTCCGCTGGGAGATGCGTACCCGCCTCTTCCTGCGCACGACGGAGTTCCTCTGGCAGGAGGGCCATACTGCCCACGCCACCGAGGCTGAAGCGGAGGAGGAGGCGAGGCGGATGCTCGGGGTCTACCGAACGTTCATGGAAGAGTGGATGGCGATGCCGGTGCTCACCGGGCTCAAGACCGACAGCGAGCGGTTCGCCGGTGCGCTCCGGACCTATAGCTGCGAAGCGTTGATGCAGGACAACAAGGCCCTGCAAGCCGGCACCAGTCACAATCTCGGCCAGAACTTTGCCCGGGCCTTCGAGGTGACCTTCCAGACCGCGGCGGGAGGACTGGACCACGTGTGGAACACCTCATGGGGCGTCTCCACCCGGCTGGTGGGCGCGCTGGTCATGACCCACAGCGATGATCTCGGCCTGGTGTGCCCGCCGAGGCTCGCGCAGTATCAGGTGGTGATCGTTCCGATCTACAAGACCGACGAGGAACGCTCCACGGTGCTCGAGGCGTCGCAGCGGATTCGCAAGGAGCTGGCGGCGGCGGGAATACGAGTGCACGTGGACGCCCGTGAGGGAATCAAGCCGGGCGCAAAGTATTACGAGTGGGAGGGCCGCGGCGTTCCGCTTCGGCTGGAGGTGGGGCCCCGGGATGTAGCCTCGCATTCGGTCATGCTGGCCCGGCGCACCGGCGGCAAGAAAGAGCCTCTGCCCATGGATGGGCTGCCGGCCCGGCTCACCGCCGTCATAGACCAGTTCCAGGCAGATCTGCTGGCCGCGGCACTCGCCCGGCGTGAGGCCGCGAGTCTGCGGGGAGCTACCAGGGAGCAGTTCATCGCGAAGATGGAAAACGAGGGTGGCTTCGTCTACGGCGGTTTCTGCGGCCGCGGTGTCTGTGAAATCGAGATCAAGGAGAAGACCAAGGCCACGATTCGGGTCCTGCCCGATCCCGAGTTCCGTTCACCCGTGGCGCCCACCCACTGCATGTGGTGCGGCCAGCCCAGCGTGGTTGAGGCCGTGTGGGCGAAGGCGTACTAGGCGTGGCAGCGGGACAGCGGGACAGCGGGACAGTCTCGCCGACGGAACTCCTGTTCGCGGATGCTGGACTGGCTCGGCGAGGCGACGCGCTTTATTTGGGCGACGTGTCGCTCACTGAGATAGGGAAGCAGGTTGGTACACCGGCCTACGTGTATCACGCCGAGGCGATACGAGGCCGCTACCGCTCGCTGGACGCGGCCCTGGGATCGCTGCCCCATCGGATCTGCTTTGCCGTCAAGGCCAACAGCAATCTCGCGATCCTCCGGGTGCTGAGGGAGGCGGGTGCCGGGGCTGACATCGTCTCCTCCGGCGAGCTGGCCCGCGCGCTGGCGGCAGGCTTCACCCCCGAGCAGATCGTCTTCAGCGGGGTGGGGAAGACCGCCGAGGAGCTCCGCTCCGCCATCCGCACCGGGGTGGGACACCTCAACGTGGAGTCCCGCGAGGAGCTGGAGCTGGTCGGCCGTGTTGCCGAAGCCGAGGCGGCTCAGGTCCGAGTCGGCATCCGGGTCAATCCCGACGTGACCACCGAGACCCATCCCTACATCTCCACCGGCAAGAGCGGAATCAAGTTCGGTGTGCCCACCGACCAGGTCCTCCCGGCCGCCGAATACATTCTGGCCCATCCGCGGCTGGAGCTCACCACGGTGGCCATGCACCTGGGTAGCCAGCTGTTCGACGCGGAGCCCTTTCGCCAAGGAATCGGCCGCCTGATCGATCTGGTCGAGCGCTTGCGGCGAGCCGGTGTCGGTACGCTGCGCGTCCTCGACATCGGCGGTGGTCTCGGCATCCGCTATTCCGATGAGCGGCCGGTGGACCCGGCCGAGTTTGCCGCGGCGGTGGTGCCGCTGCTCGCCCCTACCGGCCTCACGGTTTACCTGGAGCCAGGTCGATTCCTCGTGGGTAGCGCCGGTGTGCTCCTCACCAGGGTGCTCTATCGCAAGCACTCGGGCGGAAAGGAATTTGTGGTGGTAGATGCCGGCATGAACGACCTCGTCCGCCCCAGCCACTACCAGGCGTACCACGAGATCGTGGAGCTGGTGGAGCAGAGGCGGGCCTCTGCCCGGGTGGACGTCGTCGGACCGGTATGCGAGACCGGCGATTTCCTGGCGCTGGACCGAACTCTTCCCGGGCTCGAGGCGGGCGACGCGCTGGCGGTGCTGGGCGCCGGCGCCTACGGCTTCGTCATGGCCTCCAACTACAACAGCCGACCGCGGCCACCAGAGGTCATAGTGGATGCTGGAAAGTGGTGGGTGGCGAGACCTCGGGAATCAATCGAGGACTTGTATCGATCCGAAAGGCTGTCACCCTGACCCGCAACCATCACGACGGCATCCTGATCATCGACTTCGGCTCCCAGTACACCCAGCTGATCGCCCGCCGGGTGCGGGAAGCTCACGTGTACTGCGAGATCCACCCGCCTACCCGCACTGTCGACTGGATCCGGGACTGGCGCCCCAAGGGGATCATTCTTTCCGGTGGCCCCAATTCGGTATACGGCGAGAACGTCCCGACCGCCGACCCGAAATTGCTGGAGCTGAACACCCCGGTGCTCGGCCTTTGCTATGGCATGCAGCTGATGGCCCACCTCTCCGGCGGCAACGTCACCCGGGCCAGCCGTCGGGAGTACGGCCGGGCGAATGTGCGGATCGAAGGGGGGCGGTTATTCCATGGCTTCGGGGCCGGCGAGGAAACCCCGGTGTGGATGAGCCACGGCGACCACGTGGATGTGCCGCCGCCCGGTTACAAGGTGACCGCCTCAAGCAAGAACTCGCCCATCGCGGCAATCGAGCACAACAAGCGCGCCCTCTTTGGCGTGCAGTTCCATCCCGAGGTAGCCCACACGCCACGGGGCGGTGAGATCCTCAACAACTTCCTCTTCGAAGTCTGTGGCTGCACGCCGGACTGGACGCCGGGACACTTCGTGGAGAGTGAGGTCGCCCGCGTCAGGGAGATGGTCGGACCCAAGGCGCGGGTGATCTGCGGCCTCTCGGGGGGCGTGGACTCGTCAGTTGCCGCCGTCCTGGTCCATCGTGCGGTGGGCGACCGGCTCACCTGCATCTTCGTGGATCACGGCCTGTTGCGGCTGCACGAGCGCGACCAGGTGGAGCAGACATTCCGCCGGCACCTGGGCATCGACCTCCGCGTAGTGGACGCGCGCGAGCGCTTTCTGGAGCGGCTGGCCGGCGTCAGCGATCCGGAGGAGAAGCGGCGGCGAATCGGCCACACCTTCATCGACGTCTTTGAGGCCGAAGCAAAGTCGGTAGGGAAGGACGTGGGATTCCTGGTGCAAGGCACGCTCTACCCCGATGTCATCGAGTCGCTCTCGCCGATGGGGGGGCCGTCGGTCACGATCAAGACCCATCACAACGTCGGCGGCTTGCCGGAGCGGCTGCCGTTCAAGCTCCTGGAACCGCTCCGGGAGCTCTTCAAGGACGAGGTGCGCCAGGTCGGGCGCGAGCTCGGCCTCCCCGAGGAGATGGTAGGACGGCATCCTTTCCCTGGCCCTGGCCTCGCCATCCGCATCCTGGGCGATGTCACCCCCGAGAATCTCGAGATCCTCCGGCGCGCGGACCACATCTATACCGAGGAGATCAGGGCGGCCGGACTGTACGACGATATCTGGCAGGCATTCGCGGTGCTGCTGCCCATCCGCTCGGTGGGGGTGCAGGGCGACGGCCGCACCTACGATCAGGTCGTCGCCCTCCGGGCAGTCACCAGCCGGGACGGGATGACGGCCGACTGGTTCCCGTTTCCCCCCGAGGTCATGGCCAGGATGTCGGATCGCATCGCCAACGAGGTGGACGGAGTCAACCGGGTGGTGTACGACGTGAGCTCGAAGCCGCCGGCCACGATCGAGTGGGAGTGAGGGCCCCGCTCACGCTGTGCTGTTCCCGCTTACGGTTTACTAACGTGCAAAGCCCTATGCCGAACCCGAGAGATCCCATCCGCTCCCATGATCTTCACTTCCATCAGGTACCTCCCTGCCTTCAGCCCCTCCAGCCGCACAGTCCGATGTGACCTGATGGTTGAATCCGCGGCCTCCTCGTCGAACGAGAGAGCCACGAGCGGCCGTCTCTTGTCCGAGGCTCGCTTACCGGGTCGAAGCACGGTGACCTCGTGGCGATACATCATCCCGGGAGTCGCTCCCGTCACCTCATAGTACAGCCCCACCTCGGAGCCCTGCCGGAACCGGGAGGAGGGCGCCAGGAGCACAGTGTCGGCCCGGTCGGTGATCCAGGAGACTGCCCGGCCGGGGGAGCCGAGCGCGATATCACTGAGCTCCAGGGAACCGCCATCCATGTGGCCCACCCGCACCGAGTCTCGCGGCAACACCACCCCGGCGCTGTCGCCCTGAGAGAGTGCGGCGCGATAGGTCCAGCGGCCGGGGGGCAGAATCAGCTCCGCTCGGCCGACCAGCCATTCGTTCCCGCTGAGTTGCCGCGGGTGGCGGACCACGAGCGTGGTGTCCAGGATTCCGACTGACCGCTCCTGTCGATCCAGAGCGACCAGGCGAACTCGAACCGGATACTCCACGCCTCCAGGCACCGGTTGCCCCCAAGTGCCAGGCGCGGCAACGCCGAAGACCACATGGGCCAGGCTGCCTGGCGGTCTCCGGCCCACGGCGACGACGTCGATTACCGCCGTGAGCCTGCGCGTGAACTGGAGCTCGTGGCTGTCGGTGGTCGTGCCGACGGCGATACTGGTGGCGCCGATGCTTCGCTCCAGTGAACGGGCGTTGGCCGACCCGAACCGGCCCCAGTTGAGCATCCGGCTGTAGATGGCCGAGAGCGACTGACGCGAGAGGATGAGTTGGTCCGTCGGTGCATCGGCGGCCCCATGCAGGTCGAGGACGCTCTCAACCAGCCGGTAGTCGTACAGGTCACCGCCGCCATCCCGGTCATACCCGCTGCTGAAATGGAACAGCAGGTCGCCTTCGGCACGGACATAGCGCCAGGACTCATTCGGCATGGCTCCGTACACGAAGGGGCGAAGCCGTTCCGCTGGCTCACCCTGCCGGATGTAGATGACCCCGCGGTCGTCCACTTCGGTGTTGCCCGACTTGTAAGCATCGCGAGGGCCATAAAACCGGCGGCTGATGCTGAGGGGAAAATGGAGACGAGCGAACAGTAGTCTTCGATGGTGCTCCCGGAGTCGCTCCCCTTCGGGCCGAAGCTCCACGTGATCCCGCTCGGTCCAGAAACGATGCAGGTAGGCAGCGCGCCTCTGCCCGGTCAGCCGGTCGAACTCAGGGAGAACGGACTCCGTCGCCACCAGCTGGAGATCGGCTCGGAACCCGGCCACGGCTTCCGGGTCATCCAGCGACGCCGCCTCGTAGTACGGTGCATCGCCATCCGCCCGGCCCAGCGCCAGGCGCGTGCGCGCCAGCTCGAGCAGTCCAAGGGCCCGGTTGGGTCCGGTGACGAGATAACGTTCGAAGGCGACGGCGGCAGAGTCGAGGGACCCCGCGGCTCTCTCTACCCGGCCCAGGGCCAACAGAAGGTCCGGGGGTCCGGGGGCCACCGCTGCTGACACTCGGCGCAGCACATCCCGCGCCTCCCGAAGGCGAGCGGTGTCGAGCAGCGCCAGCTCCACCTCAACCAGGGCGAGCGCGGCGGGAACGAAGCGCGGATTGCCGTCGAGCGCCCGTGAGTAACTGTCTGCCGAGCGGGTCAGGGCTGCGAGCCCAACGCGGCTCCCCAGGTTCAGCTTGTTGCGCATCTCCCACCGGGATCTCCCCGTCTCGGCGAGCCCCAGGCCGAACCACGGCTCCGGCTGTCCCGTATCCTGTTTTGCTGCTCGCCGGAAGCTCGACCGGGCTTCGCTGAAATCGGGATCGGCCCTCAGCTCACCCAGGCGCAATCCGATCAGCCCCGCCCTGACCGGGTCGGAACGCCTAAGCGGTCGAAGCAGAGCTCTCAGGCCGGCGGTATC
>DATMDQ010000079.1:0-6093 GCA_035557715.1 Gemmatimonadales bacterium | reverse complement strand
ACTCGTATCACATAGCGCCCGCCCAGCCGGGTGTGAGTCAGGTGTACCCGGTGGGTGGCGTTCACCCGGGCAAGCAGCGCGGCATTCAGATCATCGAGCCGCGGGTCGTCCATATCCGTTCCCTCCGGCCGGTAGCGAAAGCACACCAGCCCCAGGGGCACCGGCGCCATCAGCTCGAATCCTGGAGCCGCATCAATCCACTCGGCCAGCTCAGCTGCCAGCCGCACGTGCCTTCGAATCACGTCCCGTAGCCCGTCGACACCGTAACTCCGGATGACGAACCAGAGCTTCAGGGCACGGAACCGGCGGCCCAACTGGATACCCCAGTCCCGGAAGTTGACGACCTCATTGTCCTGTGCTGTCCGGAGATATTCCGGCGTAACTGTGAAGGCCCGGAGCAGCGCATCTCGGTCGCGGACGAAATAGGCGCTGCAGTCGAAGTTCACCAGCATCCACTTGTGCGGATTGAACACGAAACTGTCGGCCTGCTCGACGCCATCGAACAGGTGGCGCAGCTCCGGCACGATCGCCGCCGTGCCGGCATACGCCGCATCTATGTGAAGCCAGACGCCATGTCGACGACAGACCTGGCCTATGCGAGCGAGCGGGTCCATGGCGGTGGATGACGTCGTCCCCACCGTCGCCACCACGCAGGCCGGGATCAAGCCTGCCTTCCGGTCGTCCGCCAGCATCCGGTCCAGCTCGTCCGGCATCATGGCGTACGCCTGATCCACCGGCACCCGGCGGAGCTGGTCCAGCCCATACCCCGCGAGCTTGACCCCTTTGTCGACCGACGAATGCGCCTCGTTGGTGGCATAGACGGTCAAGCGCGACCCGGTGCCGGCGAGACCCAAGGCCCCGGCGGCGCCATCGGTGGCTTGCTCCCGGGCCGACAGCAGCGCCACCAGCGTTGCCGTGGATGCCGTGTCCTGGATGACGCCGGTGAACCCCTGCGGCAGCCCGAGCATTTGACGCAGCCACTCCATCGTCACCTGCTCCAGCTCGGTGGCCGCGGGAGAGGTCGCCCACGACATGCACTGGGCGCCGACCGTGGCGGTGAGCATCTCAGCGAGGATGGACGGGGGACTGTTGTTGCCCGGGAAATAGGCGAACCAGCCGGGGTGATTCCAGTGGGTCATCCCGGGAACGATGATGCGGGTGAAGTCCTGAACCAGCGCCTCGAACGGCTCACCGCTCTCCGGCGCAGATGCCGGCAACTGCCGCATGATGTCACCCGGTCGAACCGCGGATGTGACCGGGAGCTCGCCCACATCTCGCATGTAGTCGGCCATCCAGTCGACCAGCTGGTGGCCGTGGCGTCGGAAGTCGTCTGGGTTCATGCGGAGAAGATGCGGGAGGGCTGGAAGGACGGGAAGGACGGGCCGGCCTGCTGCTCGCGACGGGGCATGGGCCCGATGTAGTTTTCCGCCATGGCCGCGCCCGATCTGCTGACGATTGACCCGCTCCTGGATGGCCTGGGCTATGACCCGGATCTCGCCTGCCGGCACCTTGCCCAGGCCGATCCTGCGCTGGGCGGGCTGATCGCGCGGGTGGGCCAGTTCACCATGCGCCCGACGCCGAGCCATAGCCTGTTCCGGGTGCTCGTGCGATCGATCGTCTATCAACAGCTCACCGGCCGGGCCGCCGCCACGATCCTGGGCCGGGTCACCCAGCTGTTCGCCCCGAAGCGCTTCCCCACCCCGCGCGACCTGCTCGAGATCCCTCCCGACCGGCTCCGCTCGGCGGGGCTTTCGACGGCCAAGACAGCGGCCCTGCAGGACCTGGCCGCACGGACCCTCGACGGAACAGTGCCGCCGTTGTCGCGCGTGCGCCGGATGGAGGATGAAGAGATCGTCGCCCGGCTGACGGCGGTGCGCGGGATCGGACGCTGGACGGTGGAGATGTTGCTCATTTTCAAGCTGGGTCGCCCCGACGTGCTGCCCCTGGGCGACCTCGGAGTCCGCAAAGGCTTCGCCCAAACGTTTGGGAAGCGGAAACTGCCCGAGCCCGCGGCGATGAGCCGCCGAGGGGAGCGCTGGCGGCCGTACCGAAGCGTGGCGAGCTGGTATCTATGGCGCGCGCTCGAGCTCTAGCCGGAAGCGAGGGAACGACATGACGCGATGGCAACAAGGACCACACTTTCTCCCCAGCCCTCGAGGAGTCGCGATGGTTCGGGAGAGACTGGAGCGGATGGGCCTGCGGGTTACGGAAGCGGCGGCCCGGAGCCTGGCGGAAGCGCTACTCGCGTTCGAGGGGCCCCGGCTGTACGCGCAGGCGCAAAGCAATCTGGAGAATTCGCTGGAGATCATTCGCGACACGGCGGAATCCGCGCTGACTGCACTCCAGGACGAGAGATCGACACCGACTCCGACAGTCCCAGCCCTCCCCGCAGTGCCAGCGGTCCCTGCAGCGCGGATCAACGAGCGCTCCCCAGCGACACCTCGGCGCCCGCCAGAATTAACGGAGGAGCTGGAGGACGATGAGCCACGTCCGGTCTTCAAGCGCCCGCGCCGATAAGCCAGACGGCGAAGCCCCCCTCTATTTCCCTTCCCCATCACGGTCTACCCGCTCGAGGAGATGGGCCACCTCCTCGGCGGAGAGTCCGACCTCGTGCAGGATCTGCTCGGTGCTTGGCCGGCTGAAGTCTTCCCGGCGGGCCTCGAAGATCAGCTCGTGGGCTCCCGGAGCATCGAGCGACTGCAGCTGGCGAAGGACCCATCCGCTCTCATCCACGAAGAGACGCAGGGCGTGGTCCAGCGAGTCGAAGACGTTCTCGTTCCACTTGTGGTCCCGAGGGTGCCAGAACCGCGTAACCAGGGTGCTCCCCGGCAGCGCCTTGTCGGCCGGCTGAATACCACGAGTCGTCACAACTACCAGGTGCATCCTGCCGGGGCGCTCGGACCCGAGCGGGGCCGCGGCGGTCTCCACCGCCGGCGCAGCCAGCTCCCGGTATGGCATCCGCTCATCATTCATTCGCCGAGAACCTCCGCAAGCCCGGACCTCAGTTTCGATCCTCGCGCAAAATGGCGTAGACCACCACATCCTCGTACACGCCCCACTTCCTCACCCGCTCACGCAGCAGCCCCTCTTGGTTCATGCCGACGTGAACCAGGACTCGGCCGGCAGCGGGGTTTCGAACCATATGATGGGCGCAGATCCGATTGAGTCCCAACGTCTCGAAGCCGAACCGGATGACCGCCGCTGCCGCTTCGCTCGCGTATCCATGGCCCCACCATTCGCGCCCGATCCAGAACCCGAGCTCGGCCTGTTGGTGCTCGTGGTCGATGTCCCGAAGGCTGGCACAGCCAATCAGGGGAGATCCGGACAGCAGGCGGATGGCGAAGTTGGTGGCGCGTCCTCGCACCGACTCGCGGCGCTGGTTGCCGATCCAGGCCAGGGCGTGGTCCAGACCGTACGGGTGGGGAATGGACACGGTGGTGTCCGCAATTTCGCGGGCGCCGGCCATACGCTGGAGATCAGCGGCATCTTCGGACTCAAAGGTCCCCAGGAGAAGACGTGCCGTACGGATCGTGGGAGTGGCGCTCACGGGAGCCTAATGGGCGTCCCGCCGAGCCTGCTCGATTTTCTTTGCCAGCTCGGCCGCAGCCTCCCCCAAGGCCGCCAGCTCGCGGTGTCTTCCGCTGACCGAGCCCGAATGCAGATCCTCACTGAGCGCCCGGCACATTTCCGTGGCCCGGCGGATCCGGAACAGCTCCTGGAATCCGCTGGAATCAGCGCCACCCGCCCCACTCAAGAGACCCCAGAGCCGGAGACGCATGTCGTCCAGCGCGCTTTTGAAATCCTCCAGTCCCTCGACCGGCGCGCGTCCGAAGGCCAGACGCGCCTCGATGGCCCCGAGAGTCGAGTTCAGAGAGGACATCTGCTCGGCAAAGCTGGGCTCCGCCATAGATCCTCCCCTTCATGAGAGTGACCCGAAAATACCGCGGTCAGGCCTGCCTCAGACAGCGAGGCAGCGCCGGATCGCGTTGGGATTGAGCAGTGAGTGCGCGTTACGGTGGAGCAGCCCAGCCTACTCTCGATAAGTGTCGCCCGACGGATTGAGGTCCCGCCGGGGCTCGGCATCGCCACCCACGAGGGTGCTCCACGAAACCTCATGACCCTTCCGCGCACCTTTGGGCGTGACCTTCACCCCTTCGGGCGAGATGGCCACGGTGTACAGCTTGCCCTCGAGCTCCAGCTCTCGCTTGATCGTCTTGTCGAGTTTTGTAGCCATTCCGTCCTCAGGTGGTTGGTGAGGGGGTGGTCGCCCATAAGTCGTTATGTACCATCGGGTCCATGTTTCGTCCCGCCAAGTATACGCAATAGATGGCACTGCCGTCGAGTTGTGCCCCGGAGGCCGACCCCTATTTTTAAGGTACCCCCATCAGCGCGGCCAGGATGCCCAACGACCGTGAGGCTCGCCTCAGGCGGGAGTTTGCTCCCCTGTACCCCGGGCTCAAGCCAGGCACTTGGTACAATGCCGCCTGGCTCTCGGCCCGCCAGTTCGCCCGCACCCGCTGCGACGGACGCGTGTCTTCCATGGCCAGCGTGGTGAACGAGAGCCACTTTGAGTTTCGCGGCGGCAGGCCCCGGCGGAAACGCACTTGATGCGTACTTGACAGGCGGGTGTTAGCTATTGGGTCCACCCGTCAGGAGGACCCAATGTCCCGCGCCCGGTCGTTTTACCCGATGCTCACCCTCTGCGCGCTGGCACTTGCCGCCGCCTGCGGTGAGACACCGACCCAACCTGAAACTGGCGGCGATCTCGGGCCGGCCGCCCTATCCCTGGCGGCGGCGCCGAACACCTGGACGCCAATGGCCGGGCCACCGTTTGACCAGTACACCGGCAGCTATAGTCTCGGGATGGCGCCCAACGCCGCCGGGCAGAATATCGTGTACACCTTCGGCAGCAGCTCGAGCGACGACGGTGCCACCGGAGGGCGCGTCCTGGCCTATAATGTGGCCAGCAATACCTGGTCGACCAAGGCGTCCAGCACCCACATGTGGCTCCCGAACGGTGTCGGCAAGATAGGGAGCAGGCTCTACTTCTCGGGTGGCTACAGCGATTCGCGGAGCCTGCCAACTCCGACTGCGGAGCTGTGGGCCTACGACTACTCCCGTGACCTGATGATCAGGAAGGCCCCGCTTCCGATCTACGGCTCGGAAGGCGTCAGCGGCGTTATCGATGGCAAGCTCTACGTGCTGCCTGGAGCCTGCTCCGGGTACAACTACCCGAACGCCGGGTACTGCGCGGAAGAGCCAACCCGGCGCTTCTACCGCTACGATCCGGTCACCAACACCTGGGTAACCAGGGCACAGGCACCCAACTTTCACCGGAAAGGCGCCGCTGTCGTCATCGACGGCAAGTTCTATGTGGCAGGCGGCCTCGCCGGGGTTGTGCAACCCCACACACTGGTCGCCGCTCTCGACGTGTACGACCCGGAGACCAACCGTTGGCGGACCCTGGCTCCAATGCCCAAAGGCGGAAGCGCCGGGGGGGCTGGCTTGCACGGAAAGTTCTACGTCGTTGCCGCGGGGCAAACCTATGCCTACAACCCGGTGACTAACCAGTGGAAGACCAGGGCAGCCGCCCCGTCAGGTGGTTTTGGATCAGTGACGCGGGTGACGCTGAACGGGAGCACCTACCTCTTCATGGCCATCGGAAACAAGAGCTGGCTGTACACGCCGTAGGGCCGAAAACACGAGCGGGCCACTCGAGTTGGGTGGCCCGCAAGGCTTGCAGCTGGTCCATTTGTGAATTTGTAAAGCTCCCGAGGAGGGACTCGAACCCCCGACCCGGTGATTAACAGTCACCTGCTCTACCAACTGAGCTACTCGGGAAAGCACAACAATTGTAATGACTTACGCCGCTGCCTTCAACCCTCCGTTACCCACAAGTTATCCTAAAGTTATTCCGGGCCGCGCGGCGGCTGTAAGGTAGCGGTGGGCCCAGCCCGGTCAAGCCATCCTTACCTTTTCGCACTCCCGCCCCGCCCCCCGCCTCTGCAGTAGCAGTCCACGCGGAAGCATCCACCATGCTTGAGCGCTGGTTAGCGGGCCTACCACCGGATGGCTGCTCCGGGGAGTGGCCCG
>DATMDQ010000078.1:0-4027 GCA_035557715.1 Gemmatimonadales bacterium | reverse complement strand
GGTCAGGGCGTGCAGGATGGTTGCCGCGACGTCCACGGCCTGCAGGATGCGGCTGGGCTCCGACTTAAGCATCGGCTGATCGCGCAACAGACTGGTGTCTACCGATCCGGGGCAGATGGCAACCACCCGGACGTTGTCCTTCCGCACCTCGAGCATGAGGGAGCGGCTGAAGCCGAGGACCGCATGCTTGGACGCGGTATAGGCGGTGCCGCCGACGAATCCGTTGCGTCCGGCCAGGCTGGCCACGTTGACGATAGTGCCCTGTTTGCGGCTCCGCATCGGGGGAAGCACCGCCCTGGTCACCAGATACAGGCTCCGGACGTTGGTGCTCATGGTGGTATCCCACTCCTCCAGCGTCAGCTCCTCGAGCGGCTTGGCGATGAGGACCCCGGCGTTGTTTACCAGGGCGTCGATCGGGCCGAGGGCCCGGGTCACGGTGTCCACCAAGTGGGCGACCTGGTCCGGTTGGCTTACGTCGGCCGGCGCTCCCGCCGCCTCGATGCCCTCGCCCCGCAGCTCGTCCAGCAGCTGTCGAACCTTCGACTCGGTGCGGGCGCAGACGCCCACCCGATAACCGGCTCGGCCGAGCGCGAACGCGGTGGCGCGGCCGATGCCTTCGGTGGCGCCGGTGATGAGGGCTGTCTGCGACATGGCGTGAACGGTAAGGCGGTAAGGCCGTACGGCGGTAGGGCGGTATGGGAATTGGGGTTATTGCAGTCATTGCGAGGCGCCCTTCGACTACGCTCAGGGGCAGGCTCCGCGGCCGCAGCAATCCCGCGGGTCACACGGGTGTCCATTGAATCCGTCACTCGAATGCTCACGGAGTGTCCGCGGTCAATCGGACCGCGCCAAATGTTAGCCCGGCCCGTGAGGGCCGGGTGGCGCGGCAATCCAAACAATCATCATGAGCCCGCGTATGCGGGCGTTTCCGTCTGTTCCACATGCGGGTGTGATCATGCCCCGTTGCGGGATTGGGGGTGCCCGCGAAAAGGAAGCGGGGCGTGTCAGCCTTGCGATCTTTACCTCGTCAGCCAGCTCGCAAACGCCAGCCAGGGCCGTGTTCCGGAAATCATCAGCCGGAGTGGCTGTGAGGCCACAATGAGAAGTCCGCCCCAGATCGTGGCAGGGTGGACCTTTCCGCGGGTCGAGAGATCGTACACCAGCATGGCGACAATGAAGAGATCGGCCAGACCGAAGAACGTGGGCGGCCCTGGCGGGAGCGGAAGGAAGTTCATCCGGGCTATCGGGGCTGCAAGCAGGCTAATCATGGACAACGTCATCAGGCGCTTGTGGGCCTCCAGCCGGTGGCGGTAGTAGAGGGCCGTAGCAACCAGCACCGCAAAGACGACCATATCGAAGAAAGGGATGGCAAGAAAACCGAGCGGTGGCACCCCGGGGATGGGAGACCCGCCCGTCTTGGCCCGGGTAATCGCGACCGTAGTGCCCACGATCACGACCAATGCGGCCAGCACGGCCCCGCCAATCCCCATCCGCCGGTGCAGGTATGTTCTGCCGGTTGCGACCAGCACCGTTTGCGACAGGAAGAATAGAACCCACGCGGTGAAGACCACGCCGTGGACGTGAAGCAGGCGACTCAGCTCCGGCGTGCCATACCATGATTTGAGAAAGTAGCTGCGGGAGAATCCGGCAAAGACGGTGATGGTGATGGCGATCGCCATCCCAACATAGAAGCGCCGAGTCCGCCGACGGGTGGCGAGCGCCGCTGTACTCACTGCCATGGAGGTCTCCTGGGGTGGGAAGCTGATGACGGTAGCCGTGATGCTACGCCGGGTACCCGGGTTTGGCTAGGCCGCTTACCCGCTCACCGCTCACCGCTCACCGCTTACCTTTAGAAGCATGTCCCTCCCGCTCCAGCACCCCGTCATTCGCGGCAACGGCCGAGGCCGGATGCCGGCGGCGCCGGACCGCTCCTGGCGCGAGCGGCTCCAGGCGCTCCGGCACCTGCCCAAGCTGCTCCGGATGGTCTGGGACACCAACCCCGGCTACGTCGTGGGGATCCTTTTCCTGCGCGTGGCCCGCTCGATCATCCCGCTGGCCGTGCTCTGGGTGGGCAAGCTCATCGTGGACGAGGTGGTGTATGCCATCGCCATCGTCCAGGGTGGCGGCCCGGTACCGTGGACCCGTCTGGCGGTGCTGCTCGGGATCGAGCTGGCCATCGCACTGGTGGGCGAGGGGCTGAGCCGGGTATCCGCCCTGCTCGAAAGCCTGCTGGGGGACCTGTTCGCCAACCGGACCAGCGTCCAGCTGATGCAGCATGCCGCGTCGCTCGACCTGGAGCAGTTCGAGAACGCCGAGATCTACGACAAGCTGGAGCGGGCGCGAAGGCAGACGGTGGGACGGATCGGGCTCTTCACCATGCTGCTGGCGACGCTGCAGGATCTCATCACCCTGATCTCGCTGGCCGTCGCGTTGGCAGTGTACGTCCCTTGGCTCCTGGTGCTGCTGGTGGTCGCGGTGTTGCCGTCACTGCTGGGCGAAACCCATTTCGCCTCGCTGGGCTATTCGCTGCTGTATTCGTGGACCCCCGAGCGGCGGCAGCTGGACTACCTCCGCTACATCGGGGCCAGCGACATCTCGGCCAAAGAGCTCAAGCTGTTCGGCCTGTCCGATTTTCTGGTGGGCCGCTACGACCGGCTCTCGCAGGAGTTCTACGAGGCCAACAAGTCGCTGGCGGTGCGCCGCAGCGTGGTCTCGACCCTGCTCTCGGCGGTGGGGACGCTGGGCTACTATGGGGCGTACGCGGTCATCATCTATCTGACGGTCATCGGTCACGAGTCGCGAGCCGGGGTCTTCACCATCGGCGTGCTCACCTTCCTGGCGGGCTCGTTCCGGCAGAGCCGCGACCTGATTCAGCGGGTGCTGCTCTCCCTCTCCCAGGTGTTCGAGCAGAGCCTCTACCTGGACGATCTGTTCAGCTTCCTGGACATCGAGCCGAGCATTCGGCCCCAGCCGGGATCGAAGGCGGTACCGGTGCCGATCCGGACCGGGTTCGCCTTCGAGGGGGTCGGGTTCCGCTATCCCGGCTCCGAGCACTGGGCGGTGCGTGGGCTCGACTTCTCACTCTCCCCCGGCGAGCGGATCGCGCTGGTGGGCGAGAACGGCGCCGGCAAGACCACGCTGGTCAAGCTGATGGCCCGGCTCTACGACCCCGACGAGGGGCGGATCCTGCTCGACGGAGTGGATCTCAGGGAGTACGACATCGAGAGCCTGCGGCGGAATATCGGGGTCATCTTCCAGGACTTCGTGCGTTACGATTTCATGCTGCGGGAGAACATCGCGGTGGGCAACATCGGCCGGCTCACGGACGAGCCGGCGATTCACGAGGCGGCCGAGCGAAGCCTGGCCGACAGCGTCGCCCAGCGGTTGCAGGGGAAGTACGACCAGATGCTGGGCAAGCGGTTCGATGGCGGGGTGGATCTCTCCGGGGGCGAGTGGCAGAAGGTGGCGCTGGCCCGGGCCTATATGCGGGACGCCCAGCTGCTGATTCTGGACGAGCCGACAGCGGCGCTGGATGCCCGGGCGGAGTACGAGGTGTTTCTCCGGTTCAGCGAGCTTACTAAAGGAAGGATGGCGGTGCTGATCTCGCACCGGTTTTCCACGGTTCGGATGGCCGACCGGATCCTGGTGCTGAAGGGTGGGGAGCTGGTCGAGCAGGGGACGCACGAGGCGCTGGTGGAGCTGGGCGGGCTGTACTCGGAGCTGTTTCAGCTGCAGGCGGCGGGATATCGGTAGAGGCTATGGGCTATGAGCTAGCCCATAGCCCATAGCCCATAGCCCATAGCACGTCGCGCGACTAGAATCGCTGCTCGGCCCGCAGCGATTTCAATCGCGTTCTCGACCGCGGTCAGCGACGTCGGGGCATCAGCCTCACCGGCGCCGAGGCCGGCGCGGGAGGTTCCACCTTCTCGATCCGCACGTACAAGGTGTACTGCCAGTTCGTGTTCTTGTTCTTGTACGGAATCTCGACCACCGCTGCCGGATTTACCTTGGTCATGCCGTTGGCGAG
>DATMDQ010000077.1:0-4488 GCA_035557715.1 Gemmatimonadales bacterium | reverse complement strand
GGCCAACCGCCGCGCAGCCGCGGCCAAGCGGTATCTCGAGAACAAGGGCGTGGACGGCGGACGACTGGACGTCATCTCCTATGGTGAGGAGCGGCCCCTCAATCCGGGTAGCGACGAGACCGCCTTTGCCCAGAACCGCCGCGACGAGTTCGAAGTCACGTCGGGCGGCGACAACCTCACCGCGCCGCAGTGAGGCCGCCCTTCTCGATCCCCCGGTCCTTGATGCTTGGAGCCGGGGTCTTGGGAGGCCTCGGCGGCTGTGTCAGCAAGGGTGACGTTCAGCAGGTGCAGGACGACATCGCCCTGTTCAAGGCCGAGGCCACCCGCCGAGACTCGGCTCGCGCGGCACAGCTCGCCCAGGTCATTCAGGTCCAGCAGCGGGTGTTGGACTCGCTCACCTCCGACCGGAAGGCTGTCAGCCAGCTGCGAGGCGATCTGGCGACCGACCTGTACAACATCCAGCAGCAGCTGGTGCAGCTGCAGGAGCTGACGGGGCAGAGTCAACAGCGGCTAAGCGAGCTGCGCACCCAGCTCGAGGCGCGGGGCGAGCAGATCTCGTCCACCGCGCCGGGAGACGTCCCCAATCCCAGCGCCGCCGCCGCCGCCTCCGCCGATCAGATGTACGAGGCTTCGCTGGCCCAGTTGAGACGGGGAAGTACCTCGACCGCGCGCCAGGGCCTGCGCGAGATGTTGCGGAGCTATCCCACGAGCGACCGGGCCGGCGACGCGCTCTACTTCATCGGGCAGAGTTTCGCGGCCGAAAGCCCGGACTCGGCCGCCTTCTACTACGGCCAAGTGGTCCAGAAGTACCCCACCTCGAGCCGGGCGGCGTCGGCCCAGTACAATCTTGGTCTGGTGGCCGAGCGTCGTAAGGAAACGAAGAAGGCCAGGGAGGCCTATCAGCGGGTGGTTCAGAAGTATCCTCAATCCGACGAAGCGGCCCTCGCTCGAGACCGACTGAAGGCGCTCGGGCGCTAAGCCCGGGCGTCGCCCGCTTTATGACCGGCACCCCTGGGGAAATGCCCTTCCTCGATCATCTCGAGGAACTGCGCTCCCGCATACTCCGGTCGCTCGCCGCCGTGGTTCTCGGGTCTGCCGTCGGCCTGTGGGCGGTGCAGCATTTTCAACTCGTCAATCTGCTCAAACGCCCGATCGCGCCGTACCTCACCGACGGGAAGCTGGTCGTGCTCAGTCCGACCGAGCCGGTGATGATCGTCTTCAAGCTGGGCTTTCTTCTGGGCCTGGTGCTGGCTTCCCCGATCATTCTCTGGCAGACCTGGGCGTTTCTCGCA
Organism: Gemmatimonadales bacterium; assembly: GCA_035557715.1. Classification (GTDB taxonomy): domain Bacteria; phylum Gemmatimonadota; class Gemmatimonadetes; order Gemmatimonadales; family GWC2-71-9; genus CAVVWJ01. The sequence goes on along the minus strand of DATMDQ010000077.1, from coordinate 3,196 downwards.
CCGGCGCTCTACGCTCGGGAGAAACGGGCGCTGGTTCCCTCGCTCTTCATAGGGCTGATCCTCTTTCTCGGCGGGGTGACGCTCGCCTATCTGTTCGTGGTGCCCCAGGCGCTTCGAGTCCTGTTCAGCTTTCAGACCGAGGCCATCGCGCCGTTCATCACCTATGACAAGTACTTCAGCTTCGTGATGCAGGTGACCATGGCGCTCGGGATCTCGTTCGAGCTCCCGCTGGTGATCATCATCTTGTCCTGGCTCGGGGTGATCGGACCGTCCGATCTCAGCCGGTTCCGCCGCTTCGCCGTCGTCCTGGCGTTTATCGCCGGCGCGGTGCTCTCGCCCGGCGCGGATCTGCTCTCGATGATCATGATGACCGTGCCCCTCCTGCTGCTCTATGAGATCGGCTTTGCCGGATCCGTGGTGATCAGCCGGAGACGCGCCAAGGAGCGGGTTGCCGGCGGCACGATCGGGCTCATCGTCCTGCTTTCGCTGCTGGGGACAACTGCCGAGGCCCAGGTGCCTGCCGGCCAGCGGAGGCCGCCGACCCGGGCGGACTCGCTGCGTGATTCTACCCGCCTGGCCAGAGACTCCGCGCGGGCAGGGCAGCCGCTGGACACCGCGATGGCCCGGAGGTTGGGCCTGCCAACGGCTCCGTCCCGGAGCTTTGCCGCGCCCGATTCCATCGTCACCAACCTCCTGGGCCGTCCCGGCTATCAGGCCACCCGGTACAGCGCCGATTCAGCCACGGTCTTCGTCCAGGACCAGCGGGTTTTCCTGCAGGGGAAAGCCCTGACCGAGCGGCGGGGCTCCACCCTGGAGGCGGATACCATCACCTACCGCAGCGCGAGCTGTCTGCTGGATGCGACAGGGGAGCCCAAGCTCTTCGATCGGGGGCAGGTGATGGTAGGGCAGGGCATTCGCTACGACACCTGCGTCCGACGAGGCGTGATCACCGACGCATTGACCAATTTCACCGAGGGATCGACCGTCTGGTTCCTGCGAGGAGACGTGTCGCAGGACTCCAGCTCCAACCGGATCTACGCGGCGTCGAGTGAGATCACCAGCTGCGACCTGCCGGTGCCCCACTATTACTTTTCCGGGCGGCAGGTGAAATGGGTCTCGAAGAGCGTCCTGGTCGCCAGGCCGGTTGTGCTCTACGTGCGCGACGTGCCTATCCTCTGGCTGCCGTTCATCTTTCAGGACATGCGGCCGGGGCGGCATTCGGGAGTCCTGGTGCCTCAGTTTGGCTTCAACGACGTGGTGCGACCCACTCGATCCTATAACCGCCAGATCACCAACATCGGCTACTACTGGGTCCCGAACGACTACATCGACCTGACCGGCCGGGTCGACTGGTATTCCAACCGTTACCTGCAGTATGGAATCGGCGGTCAGTACAACTGGCTCAACCGTTTCGTCAACGGGTCGGTGGCCTACAGTAAGCAGCTGGAGGACGGGGGCGGATCGTCCATGACGCTGAGGTGGGATCACCAGCAGACGTTCAACCTGTCCACCAGCCTGAATCTCGACCTCAACTATGTCAGCAATACCGCGATCCTCGAGCGCAACGCCATCGATCCACTGCTCAACACCCAGCAGATCACGAGCTCGGTGAACTTCTCCAAGCGCTACGGCTGGGGGACTGTCACCCTTGGAGGGAATCGCCGGCAGAGTCTTTCGGACGGAAGCGTCCAGCAGCTGCTCCCGGCGCTGACGATCTCACCGGCGTCGATCGACCTGGGCTCGAACATCACCTGGTCGCCGGGGTTGAGCGCGACCAACAATACCAGCTCCAAGACCCCGTTGAATCCAATTGTGGTGATCCTCCCCGGAGGAGGGCTCGACACGGTGGACCAGACCGGCAGCAGCCGGCAAAGAGCGTTCAATCTGGACACGCCGCTGCGATTGGGGTCATTCAACTGGCAGAACTCGATCGACGTGACCGACCAGAGCAGCACCGGGCGCGACTCGGTCACGTTCGAGGAAGACGACCCGACCACGCCCGACCCGACCGACACGAGAACGGTGACCCGCACCTTCCTGGGAGATTTCTCCACCGGCATCGACTGGAATACCGGCATCAATCTGCCGGTTCTGTTCCGCGGCTCATGGAAAGTGCAGCCGGCCGTGGGGATCGCTAACACCACCAGTGGCCCATTTGCCATCCGGAACCGAAACACCGGGGGCGATTTCGTGCGGCAGGGTAAGCGATTCAGGTTTTCGGCCACCGCCTCGCCGACGCTCTTCGCGTTCTTCCCCGGCCTTGGAATTGCCAGCCGGATTCGTCACAGCTTCTCACCGACGTTCAGCTGGAATTACTCGCCCGCCGCCACCGTCCCCGAAGCGTATGCCCGGGCAATCGCGGAGGTCGGGCAGCCCTTTCAGTTACGGAGTGATGCCGCCCAGACGGTGAGCATGACGCTCTCCCAGGCCTTCGAGGGCAAGGCCAAGACCCAGCGGGGAGAAACGGAGGCCGAGGGCGTCGAGCCGCGGAAGTTCCGGGTGCTGAGCATCAATACCAGCGCGATCAGCTACGATTTCGAGCAGGCGAAGAAGCCCGGTCAACAGGGATGGACGATGGAGTCCATCACCAACTCCTTTCTCAGCGATCTCCTTTCCCAGTTTACTCTCAGCCTGACTCACGATCTCTGGGCCGGTCCGATCCAGGCCGACACCACCAAGTTCGATCCGTTTCTCAGCAGCGTGAGCGCCAGCTTCGCCATTTCGGCGAACACCTTTCGTAGCATCGGCTCGATCTTCGGATTGGGCGGCAAGGAGGGGGTACAGCCTCCGAGCAACGAGGTGCCGAACGAGGCGGCAGATGAGCGGCAGAGAAGGAGCACGTTTTACAACACCATGGAGCCGTTCTCGGGCGGCCGTAGCTTCTCGGCCAATTTCGATTATACCCTATCCCGCACCAGGCCCGTCCCCAGCGTGGTTCAGAGGGATGAGCAGAGCCTGCGGTTCAATACCAACTTCTCTCCCACTCCGTTCTGGACGCTCTCCTGGGGGTCTCTGTACAACATCACCGACAGCAAGTTCGAGTCGCACACGGTGCGGCTGGAACGCCAGCTTCATGAGTGGCGCGCCGGCTTCAATTTCGTGCGAAATGCCAATGGGAACTTTTCGTTCTATTTTTCCATCTACCTGACCGATCTGCCGGATCTCAAGTTCGACTACAACCAGACCACGTTCGAAC
>DATMDQ010000076.1:0-7709 GCA_035557715.1 Gemmatimonadales bacterium | reverse complement strand
GCACACGGGCCGCATCGCGCGAAGCGGTCTACCGATCGAACGCCACAGCGACAGTGTTGCCGCCGCTGACAACAATACCCACTCGTTCACCCGGCTCGGGGTGGTAGCGCCCCGAGAGGAGAGCGGCGAGCGCGGCCGCTCCGCCCGGTTCCACGACAATCCGCACCGTGTTCCAGATTTTCTCCTGCGCATCGCGAATCGCCTGGTCGGTGACGAGCAGGACCTCCGCCACATGCTTTCTCACGATGGGGAAGACCAGCTCGCCCACGCGACGGGGTGCCAGCGAGTCGGCCGCGACGCCCCCGGCCTCGGCATCCACCGGCCGCCCGGCCGCGAGTGCCCGCGTCAGGGTCGGCGCCAGCTCAGGCTCGACGCCCACGATTTTCCGCCGCCCGCCGTACCAGGCGGCGAGACCGCTGATCAGCCCGCCGCCACCGACCGCGGTCATGATGGTGTCGAGATCCGCGGCCTGGGATTCGAGCTCGAGACCGAGGGTTCCCTGGCCGAGGATGGTTTCCACCTGGTCGAACGCATGGACCGGCATGGCGCCTGACTCGGCTGCCCAGCTCTCACTCGCGGCGAGTGCATCGGCATAGCGCTCGCCGGTGATCACCAGGTCGGCGCCGTAGCTTCGAATCCGATCGACCTTGGCAGCGGAGGAAACGGTGGGAACGAAGATCCGTGCCGGCACACCCAGCTTCATCGCGGCAAAGGCGACAGCCGCGCCGTGGTTTCCGCCGGACGCGGCGACCACGCCGGTCCTGGGAACCGGTCGCGACAGCAGGTTGGTGAATGCGCCCCGGGCCTTGAACGATCCCGAATGCTGCAGCAGCTCCAGCTTGAGCGTGAGCGGAAAGAAGCCGAGCCCGAGGTCGCGGCCATCCAGCTCGACCACCGGCGTGCGCCGGATATGCGGTCGAATGATCCGCTCTACCTCGGTGATGCGCTCGCGAGTGAAGGAGGTAGTGCTGTCGGGGATGGCTTATTCGACCTGATGGAGGAAACGGTGGCTGATAAGGCGACGCGCTATTCCCTCCCCGTCGGTGCGCCAGAGATGGACCGTATAGAAGAACCCGCTAAACAGCGGATCCCCCTGGGTCGCCTCCGGCACGGTCTGTCCATAGCGGAGGGGGGATGTAATTCGGTTGGCGCCGTCCACGGTGCTGACGTACCACCTGGTTTGCTGGTCTTCGCTGACGTCGAGCACGCTCATCGTACATTCGGCGGGAGTCCAGGCGAACACTGGATTGACCTCATGACTGACGGTGACCGTGATGTTCTCGGCACACCGGCTGAAGGCGTCGGGATCGGTGCCACAGCCCAGGAAGGCGAGCAAGCCGGCTGCCGAGATCGGACGCACTGTGATTTCCCCCTTTGGCGGCAATTCTCCAAGCTACCGGTCCGCGCGTTGTCAGGATAGGTATCTTGAGGCATGCCCCTCCGACTCGCCATTCTCACCATCTCCGATGCCGGCAGCCGCGGCGAACGGGCCGACGGCTCGGGCGACCACATCGCGATGTGGGCGAAAGAGCGCGGGTACACCCTCGCCGAGCGGGCGCTGGTGCCGGACGAGGTTGGCCGGATCACTGCGCTGCTGGCGGAATGGGCCGATGCCGGTCGTGCGGACCTCATCCTCACCACCGGCGGCACCGGGCTCACCGTCAGAGACGTCACCCCGGAGGCCACCCGGGAAGTGCTCGACAAGGAAGCCCCCGGCATCGCCGAGGCGTTACGGATGAGCGCCTATCCCCGATTTCCCCGGGCGGCACTCTCCCGCGGGGTCGCGGGCGTCCGGGGCAGCACGCTGATCGTGAACCTGCCCGGCAGCACCGGTGGCGTGCGGGACGGGCTCGCGGTGCTGAATGAGCTGGTAGAGCATGCGGTAGAGCTGGTGCGGGGAGAGAAGACGGGGCATTGAGGGGGGAGGTCTAGGGTCTAGGGTCTAGGATCTAGGGTCTAGGGTCAAGGGTCGATTCGTTTGGTTGCTTCGACCTCGAGTCCGAACGGGACTTCCCGAAGTCGGAGCGGAACTTCCTGAAGTCGCAACGGAACTTCCTGAAGTCAAAGGGAACTTCCCGAAGATCGGAACGGAACTTCCTGAAGTCGGAACGGAACTTCCTGAAATCAGAACGGACCTTCCTGAAGTCGGAACGGACCTTCCCGAAGTTGGAACGGACCTTCCCGAGATCAGGACGAGGCTTCCCAATGTCGGAACGCGGCTCCCCGACGTCGGAAGGGAACTCCCGGAATCCAAGCGCGACAACATTGAGTCGGACAGCATTGCACGAGCCCGTGGGCCCAACGCCGTAAGATCGAGATGCAACGGCCTGACACCCGCGCGCAACGCCATCAGGCTGCGGCGCAACGACAATTCGCTCGATAGCAACGACCTTCGGCTCGATAGCAACGTCCTTGAGCCCGAATGGAACGACATTGAAGCCAGATGCGACGACATTGAAGCCGGATGCGACAATATTGAAGTCACGCGCAACGACATTTCGCGCTGGTTCAGGAAGTCCAGGGTCCAGAGTCAGACTCTAGACCCTAGACCCTAGACCCCTAGACCCTAGACCAAGCCTCAGCGCCTGCAACCTGCCGTTCTGGCATTACTTTCCACGTATGGCATCCCAGATTCTCATTGCGATGGACGACCTCGAGACCGCGGTGCGGCTCAACGGCGCCTTCGAAGCAGCCAAGTTCTCCACGGCGATGTTCTCCTCGCTGGACGACGCGCGGGGCGCGGTCCGCCGGGAGAACCCGGAGCTGGTGATCCTCACCGGCGGGGTCCACGAGCCGCACGTGCAGCAGCTCGCGGCCCTGGCCCACGACTCCGAGATCTCGACCCTCGCCCTGCTGGAATCCACCGATTCGGAGCGGGCCGAGCGGGTGGAGCGACTGCGCGCCACCGAGGTCATGACCAAGCCGGTGGCTCCGGACGACGTGGTGGCCACTGCGCGTCGCCTGGTGGATCGCCGGCACCTGCAGGAGCGCACCGGCATCGTCGGGGAGAGCGCGCCGATCCAGGAGGTGCTGGTCAAGATCGAGCAGATGGCGCCGGTCTCCAGCACCGTGCTGATTCAGGGCGAGAGCGGGAGCGGCAAGGAGTTGGTGGCCAAGGGGCTGCACGACCTTTCCCCTCGGCGGAACGGGGCCTTCATCACCGTGAACTGCGCCGCGCTGCCGGAAACCCTGCTCGAGTCGGAGCTGTTCGGCCACGAGAAGGGCGCCTTCACCGGCGCGGCCGAGCGGCGGCTGGGCCGGTTCGAGCTGGCCGATGGCGGCACCATATTCCTGGACGAGATCGGGGAAATCCCGATGTCTACCCAGGTGAAGCTGCTGCGGGTGCTGGAGAGCCGGACGTTCTTCCGGGTGGGCGGGACCCAGCCGATCAAGGTGGATGTCCGCGTTGTCGCCGCCACCAACCGGGCGCTTCGCGACGCGGTCACGCTGGGCGAGTTCCGCGATGATCTCTATTACCGGCTCAACGTCCTCAACATCTACCTGCCGCCCCTCCGCGAGCGCCGGGCCGACATCCCCCTGCTGGTCCGCCGGTTCATCCGCGAGTTTGCCAAGACCCACGACCGGCCGTTTCGGGGTATCACGCCCGAGGCGATGCAGCGACTGGTGAATGCACCCTGGCCCGGGAACGTGCGCCAGCTTCGCAACCTGGTGGAATCGATGGTGGTGCTGGCGCCCGGGGCCGAGATCCGGGCGGCGGACATACCGCTGGATGTGCTGGAAGGAGCAGGGACGCTGCTGCCGATGCGGATGGCGGCAGTGGGGCAGGGAGGCGGCGGGGCAGTGCCAGCGGAGTTCGAGTTCATCCTCCGGAGCCTGGTGGACCTTCGGCTTCAGATCGAGGAGCTGCGCCGGCGGCTCGACGACCATCCCCAGCGGGTGCAGGTGATCGAGCTGGCCGACCACTCGACGGTGGCCGACGTGATGTCGGACAACGACCGGGATGGCGATCACGCCGTGCTCTACCGGCCGGGAATGACGATGGCCGAGGTGGAGCGGGCTACGATCGAGGCCGCTCTGAAAGAGTACCGGGGGAATCGCCGGCGCGCCGCCGAGATTCTCGGCATCGGGGAGCGTACTCTGTACCGGAAGATCAAGGCCTATCATCTGGAGTGAGTCGGGAGTCGGGAGTCGGGAGGCCAAAGACGGGAGTCAGGGATTCCAGTAGACGTGTGGATGTATGAGTCGGTGGCTGCACGATTTGCGCGCTTACCTCCTGCCTGACTCCTGACTCCAGACCCCCACTCATTGCAGACTAATGCACTCGGCTAAGTTCCACTGTATTAATACTTTGCACCTACCAGAGCCTTGACAGTCCCGGTCCCCGCTGTCAAATTGCGACTAGTTCCCCTCCTCTGACGGACCAGCCTTGAATTTTGTTATTGATGCCGAGCTTTGTGTTGCATGCTTGGCCTGTGTGCGCGTCTGCCCCACCGATGCCATTGCGGTGGCGGCAGATGAGCCGTTGCTGCTCCAGATCGAGGATGAGCCGTGCATTCGCTGCGGCCAATGCCTCCAGGCTTGTCCGCATGGGGCGGTCAAGGTAAACGGCGAAATTGGACGGGCTCTTGCCATCGCCGCTCAGGGCGACGGGGTGCTCATCCTCAGCCCGGAATCGGTCGCGCACTTCTACCCGGCCACGCCGGAGCAGGTGATCAACGCCTGCTACGTGGCCGGATTCCGCGCCGTAACCCGGGGTATCATCGGCGATGAACTCGTTGCGGCAGAGTATCTTAAGCTCTGGGAAGAGGAGCCCTGGGGGACCCTCATCCGGTCCACCGATCCGGTGGTGGTAGACACCGTCCGGCTCCAGTTTCCGGAGCTCGTTCCATACCTGGCCCCGGTGACGGTGCCTCCCGTGGCCGAGGCCCGATATTTGAGAGCGCAGTATGGGGCGGGACTCAAGATCGTGTATGCGGGCATCAGCCCACCGTTCAGCAGCACCGAGCTCGACGCGGCCATCACCTTCAGCGACCTGGACCAGATCTTCCGGATCCGGGACGCCAATGTGCTGAGCCAGCCGATCTTCTTCGACCGGGTGCCGGAGGAGCGGCGGCGGCACCTCAGCGCGGCGGGCGGTCTTCCGCTGCCGCTGCTGGAGGAGGCCCGCTACTCCAGCCGCCGGTTCCGGAAGCTCCGCGGGCTGGACGCGCTCAAGGCAGTGGCCCGGGCGGTTGCGGTGGACCGGCTCGACCTCGGCTTCGTGGATATCCTCTCGACCGAGGGGCCGCTGGATCACCCGCTGTCGGGTCCGCGGGAGGAGCTGTTCTGGCGGAGGGAGCTGCTGGCCAGCACCGAGCCACCCCGGAGCCGGTACCCCGTCGTGGATACGGCCGTAGTCGCCAGCGTCGGCGCCACGTTCGCCATCAAGGACCGGCCGATCCGGCCCGATCCGGTGGCGGTCCTGGCGATCCTGGAGCAGATCGGGAAGGGGCCGAACGGTCGCCCGTGGGACTGCCGGGCCTGCGGCTTCGACACCTGCCAGCGGTTTGCTGAATCAGCCGCGCTGGGCCGGGCCTCGATGCGCCAGTGCGCGCCCTACCAGGAGCGCCGGGCGGAAGAGGCGCACCGGGCGGCGGCGGCCGATGAGCTGACCGGACTGTCGACCTACCGGGTGCTGCGGGAGCGGCTGGCGTTCGAGATCGAGCGGAGCAAGCGGAGCAGCGAGCGGTTCGCCGTGCTGTTCCTCGACCTGGACCGCTTCAAGCAGGTGAACGACCAGTTCGGGCACGAGGCCGGGAACGACATTCTCAAGGCCGTGGCCGAGGAGATCAGGAATGCGGTGCGCGCCTCGGACGTGGCGGCGCGCTACGGGGGCGACGAGTTCGTCGTCATCCTGACCCGCACCGATCTGGACGGCGCGGCCCGGGTGGCCGAGGCGCTCCGGGCCGGCATCGAGGGGATCGGGCGGCGGCTGGGGTATCCTGCCGGATTGATCACGGTGAGCGTCGGAGTCGCGGAGTTCGATCTCAACGAGCCCGAGGGAGACCTGCTGGTCTCCGCCGACCGGGCGTTGTACCGTGCGAAAGCAGCGGGACGCAATGCGGTTGCTTGAGCCCACATCGCAGTACACCGAAAGACTGGAGACCGTGACCGGACCGTTCAGCTCCAAGCCCACCGGCGCATCGCAGCCCGGCCGCCCCGCCAGCGCCGAATCGATCCCCGATCCCTGGGGCGTCCGGCGGGCGGAGAACCTGCTCACCAGCCTGGAGGGCATCCTCTCGGCGCGAGTGGTCACCACCCCGCTGGGCGAGGTGAGCGAGGTCCACGTGCTGGCCCAGTCGGGCCTGGCCCCCAAGCAGCTGGTGCGGAACATCGAGTCGGCCCTGCTGGCCCAGCTCGGCCTCAAGATCGACCACCGGAAGATCAGCATCGCCCAGACGGCCGACGTGAAGCCGATCGAGGCGATGGAGCGGGAATCGGTGCGGGAAAAGGTGCTCCAGCGGGCGGTGCTGTTCGAGAACCTGACCGTATCGCCAGGCCGCCGGCAGCATCGGATCCTGATATCGGTGACACTCTCCTATAGAGACCACACCGAGACGGCGGAAGAGGAGAGCTCGGACACCCCGCGGAACCGGGTGGAGGGCGCGGCCAAGGCGGCGGTGACGGTACTGGACCGGCTGCTCAAGGACTCGTCGCTGGCGCTCGAGGGCGCCAAGATCGTGGAAGGGTTCGACCGCGAGTTCGCCTTCGTGGCGGTGCAGGGGCTGGGCGGGCGGGAGACGCTGCTCCTGAGCGGCACGGCGGAGATCAAGGAGAGCGCGGAGCGCGCGGCGGTGTTCGCGGTGCTGGACGCGACCAATCGGTGGACGGAGATGCGGCGGGAGATGTAGGCGGACAGGCGAACAGGCGGACAGGCGGCGGAACCTGGTGTCCGAAGCGCCGGCAAGTCAAGGCAGCAGCTTGTTCCTAGGCATTCCGCCCGCCCGTCCACCCGTCGCCCACTAGCGGGTCGGGGCTGACGGGACATAGCATGGGTTGAGAACGGGTGCGCCCCCCTCGCGCCCGGATTACCTGGAACAATTCAGACGAAGCAGCCAACGGGCCAGCCGGGGTTTCGGCGTGTGCCCAGCGAAGGACGAGCGTGAGGAGGCCGACTGGCCGGCCGACCGCCCGTCCCTCTGTACCAGCAAGTAGCTGTCCAACACAGAAAGGACGCAAAGGGTCAGGGGATCCCGGTCTTCGTAGCACAAGAGCGAAGACAAAAGCGGACAACTGCGAGCGGAGCGTCTGGTGGGCCATAGCGAGGCTTGCCACTTCCCGAATTCCGGTATGCTCGAAGGGAGGTGACGCTCATGTTAAAAGGCAGTTTGGTCGCGACAGTGGCCAGGTTCTTCGCCCGGCTGATCGGCGGAGAAGCGCCTACCTGGTCCTAGCACCGTGAGTTGGGGACTGGGATCTCCACTCCTTTTCAAGCTAAATGTCACGTCAAATCCGAATCCAATTTTTCGTGGCACTGGTTACGGCACTAGCTGCACTGTGTGCTGCAAGCCTTTGGCCTACTCGCTTGCCGTTCCCGGGCTGGTGGCCCCTTGTAACATTTCTCTTTGTTTCAACGTTGCTTGAAACATTGAACACTCAATTAAGGATCGGCGCGAAAGGCTCAACATCATTTATCACCCAGATAGCGAGTGTACTGGTGTTTGGGGGGTTGTGGGGCTCAGGTATCACTGCTGTTTCGACTCTTCTCG
>DATMDQ010000075.1:0-10836 GCA_035557715.1 Gemmatimonadales bacterium | reverse complement strand
GTGCTTGCCGACGGCTCGATCGCCCACCCGCTCTACCGCGCCGTGAGAGTGGGGGGCGTGCCCTTCACGACCGCCGAGTCGAATGTGCGCACCTTCCTGGCCAGGTTTGAACAGGACCCCCAGTTCGTGGTGGAGCCGCTGATTCGGGTGGCCGTCTCGGGTGAAGTCGGCCGGCCCCAAGTATTTGCGGTCCGTCCGGAGACTTCCATTACGGAGGCGGTTGCCCAGGCAGGAGGTCCCACCGCGAACGGCAAGAGGGACCGGGTCAGGGTCCTGCGCAAAGAGCCCAATGGGGGTCAGCGCGAGTTCATGATAAGTCTGCTCGAGCCTAGCCCGACATCCCTCATCCGGGTGCAGTCCGGCGACCAGATCGTCGTCGATCGGAAGCGGTCGTTTTTCAGAGACATCTTCCTGCCGGCGCTCGGGGTCATCGGATCAGCCGCGTCGATCTACCTCGTGATCGACCGCGCCAACAGCAACAATTAGCGGACTCATGCCAGAATTCTATCAGCCAGCACGCGCGCTTCCTTCCGGATTCCCCCCTGGGGACCACGGTCCCGAGAATCAACCCACCGGCTCCATCTCACTGGGTCATATTTTCGGAGTCATGCGCCGTCACTATCGGTTCATTCTCGGGCTAACGCTGCTCGGATTGGCTGCAGGCGGCTTCCTCGTCTACCGGTCCCCCGCGACCTACGTGGCCTTATCCACGCTCCGGGTGGCCGGCGAGCGTCGTTTTCTCACCAACCAGCTCGAGGGCCCGGCCCCAGAAGTCGCCCGCACGACGGACCCGTTTCTGTCCCTCTCTTATCTCATCGAGAGCAAAAACGTGCTCGGTTCCGTGGTCGATTCGCTGGGCATGAGACTCAACTCCGCGACGGAAGAGTTCAGCGCGACCCGTCTCGACAGCGTCTACGTTGCTCCCACGGCTCCGCCGGATACCATCCTGCTGACCTTCTACCAGAACGGGGTCAAGGCCAAGCTGCTGGACCGTGAGGCGCGGGCTCCGTACGGCGAAGTGCTGGACCTGGGAGCCGTTCGGTTTGCGGTTCGGTCGATTCCCGATGTGCCGGGAGCCGGCCTCTACGTGATCCCGCGCGACATGGCGATCGATAAGCTGCGGCTCGGCATCGTCGTGACCCAGCGACCGATGACCGACATCATCGATATCCGCTACTGGTCCAAGAATCCGCGCACCTCGGCGGCGGTGGTGAATTCGACGATTCAGACGTTCCAGCGCCTCAACGTTCAGGGTGCAAAGGAAAAGTCTCGGCGGCGCAGAGAGTTCCTCGAAGGTCAGCTGAAGCAGACCGACAGCATGCTGGCTCGGGTCCAGAGCGAGCTGGCTTCCTTCCGTAGTCGGCAGCAGCTGGCCAGCTCCCAGAGCGCGCTGGACGCGCAGCAGACCGCCATGATGGCTCTCGATGCCCGGCGAGGTGAACTGGAGGCCGACCGGAACACCTTCGCGTCTCTGATGGGGCAGCTCCGGAAAGGCGGCGCTGCCGGCGAGTCGGAGGCCATCCGGGCCTTGGCGTCGTCTCCTGCCTTGGCTGACAACCCCACGGTCAGCAACTACTACCGGCAGCTCAGTACCTATGAGTACCGGCTGGACTCCATGACCACCGGGCCCTGGAAAGCAGCCCCGACCAACCCGGATCTCATCCAGCTCCAGAGCCTCATCGCCTCCACCAAGGCGCAGCTGCGGCAGGCGGTCGGAAGTCACGTGGCTACCCTGGACGCGCGTATTGGGTCACTCCGCGGTCTTCGGGATCGCAGCGCGGCCTCGCTCCAGACGTTGCCCGCCATGGCCGAGGAGGAGGCTCGCCTTAACTCGAGGGTCCAAACCCTGACGTCCACCAGCGATCAGGTGCGCCAGGAATATCAGAAAGCCAGGATGGCCGAGGAGGTAGAGGCCGGGGACGTCGAGATCGTCAATCTCTCCGACATCCCCTACACCGCAGAATTGGGGACCGCTCCGGTCAAGTTGATTGTAGGGCTGCTGGTCGGGTTCCTGCTGGGCCTGGGTGGCGCGTTCCTTATCGAGACAATGAACACCTCGATTCGCCGTCCGGAAGACTTGGAGCTTGCCTTAAACGTTCCCGGCCTGGCGGTGATCCCGCCCCTGTCGGGCTCGGCCCAGCCGGCGCGCCGGTTGGGGGGTCTGCTCGGTTCCGGCAAGAAGGCGGTGCCCGGATCGGAGCGCTCCATCGGGGCGGTGTCCCAGCCGTTTTCGGTCGGTCTGGAAGCCTTCAGGATGCTGCGCACCAGCCTGCTCTGGTGTGAGCAGGGCGACAAGATGAAAACCCTGGTCGTGACCAGCGCCGCCCCTGGCGAGGGCAAGACCCTTACAGCGGCCAATCTTTCGGTCACGTTCGCCTATGATGGCCTGCGAGTGCTTCTGATCGATTGCGACGTGCGCCGCCCCAAGCTGCACGGTCTCTTCCAGGTACCCCGAGCCCCCGGCCTCATGGAGCTGTTGACCCCAGCCGCATTCTCTAACGGCGGGGAGTCGCTCAGCTTTGATCCCGGCCTCGGTCGAACCGAGTCCGGTCGTGCGGTCACCGACGTGGTCCGTCCCACAAAAATCGCCGGCCTCTCGCTCCTGCCTTGCGGCGCTCTGCCGACCAACGCATCCAATCTGCTGAGCGGCGTACGGATGCGGGTGTTACTGCAGGAGCTTGCCAAGAGCTTCGACCTCGTCATCCTGGATACGCCCCCGGTGCTGGCCACGGCGGATGCGGGGATTCTTGCCTCGATCGCGGATGGCGTCCTTCTGGTCATCCGGGCCGGGCAGACCGACCGGGTCGCCGCCAAGCGGGCACACCAGCAGCTCGTCAACGTTGGCGCCCGGGTCGTTGGTACCGTGCTCAATGATCCCGGTGGCGAGGTGTCGCAATACGGTGACTACTATTATCCCTACGACTACGCGGTGGAGACGGAGTGAACCGGCTACGCTGATTTCCGAGCCGTAGCGGTTCACCGTCTCGTGACCGCGCTCCTGCGGATAATCGACTCGGTGGCGGCCGAAGATGCCGAGCTTCGAGCAGGTTCGAGTTCCTGAATTTTGACGTGGTGTAATCTGAAAGCTGGTCTGGGTGAGCGGTCCCTGCTCCGGACTGGCCGAAAGCAGGGACCTACAGCCGACTAGACCCGGCAGGAAGTCCTGGGATGGGCTTTGGCCTTGGTTGAGAGCGCAGTCATGGCACTCTTGATATCAGACCGCCCGTAGTACGCGGGGTCCCACATCCACATGTTGAAGCCGCAGACGTAGCTATTGCTCAGCAGCGCTAATCCATAGGTCTTGACCTCGGTGGCGCTCATCTTCCACTTGCCCGTCGACCACCCGGGGATCTTGCTCGAACCGTTGCCGCCGTCGAGCACATTCATGCCCACCACGAGCCCGAGGCGCTTGGTTTTCGCCACCGCCACTTCGGCAGCGAGTGCCTTGGCGGGATCACCGAACCTGGACGCATACTGAAACCAGCCGGCGTCGAGGTGGGTGTAAGTAACTGGTGCCTTGGCCAGCCAGCTGGGCACGACTCGCACGAGGGTGGGCATACCCGGCCATAGCTTCTTGCTGTATGCCGCCATGGCCTCGACCTGTGCCTGCGAGATGACCTTACCACCCCATTTTGTGGCGCGGCTGGGCTCGTCGATCAGGTAGTGGCCCAGGACGGTACCGTCTGTGACATACGAGGCGAAGTTAACGGCCTTGAACCGGTCCACCAGCGCCTTCCATTTGGTGAAGCTGAAAGTGCCGTCGGCGTTCTTCACCCACTTGTCACTCCCCATACACAGCTTGATCACGTACCGCGCCTTCTTGGCGCGAGCGTTGGACAGCAAGCCCAACATGTTCGTGGGGCTCAGCGCACCGCCAACAAGCGAGCCGGTGTGAACGGAACCGAGCATGTCTTTGGGCATGTCTGACGAGCTGAATACGATACCCGGAAGTGCAGACAGGCTGGGGCTGACAGGCGTGGAGCCCGGCGAGTCAGACGAAATGACAGTTTCCGTCGGAGGGCCGGTCTCGTCGCCGGCGCATGCGGCGCCAACAGCAAGGAGAACACCCCCTGCGATCGCCCGCAGAAAGGTCCTCCGGTATGGCAAGCTAGGCAAGAGATCACTCATGGGTATTCGCTTCCCTCCTGATTGTTTAAGAGTATCGGCCCACAGCTTTTGCGCCATGCTCAAGGGCACAAACGCGACTGTGTTCCGCCTCGGAACTGGCTGACTTCCAACTGTGAATTGGGGATAGCCGTGCCGCTCGGGGCCACGGATCGCGATGGAATGGACGCCCGGTAGCGCCATCTCGTTGTCAGGCTCGCGACGGCACAAAATGTAGGGCGGGGGAATCGCTGTCAACACCCAAAAGGTCCTCCCTGCCTCCGGACTGGGCGGAAGGCAGGGACCTACCCACACTAGACTCGGCAGGAGCTCTGGGCGTGGGCTCGGGCCTTCGCCGAGAGCTCAGCCATGGCACTCTTGATGTCGCTCCGGCCGTAATACTCCGGATCCCACATCCACATTTGGAACCCACAGATATAGCTCTCATCGAGCAGCGCGAGCCCATAGCTCCTGACCTCTGTCGCGCTCATGGAATGCTTGCCACTCGACCAGCCGGGGATGCCGCTCGAGCCGTCGCCGCCATCCAGCACGTTCATGCCTGCCATCAGCCCCAGACCCAGGCTCTTGGCCACAGCTACTTCTGCCCCGACCGCTGCCGCAGGATCGCCAAACCTGGCCGCATATTGAAACCAGGCGGCGTCGAGGTAGGTGTACGTTACCGGGGCCTCTGCCAGCCAGCTAGGCACAACTCGGACGAGGGTAGGCATGTCGGGCCAGATCTTCTTGCTGTATTCCGCCATGGCCTCGATCTGTTCCTGGGAGATGATCTTGCCTCCCCAGCGCTCGGCACGGCTGGGCTCATCGATCAGGTAGTGGCCCGTGATGGTGCCATCGGCGATGTAGGAGTCGAAGTCCACGCTCTTGAATCGATCCACCAGCGCCTTCCACTTGGTGAAGCTGAAGGTTCCATCGTCGTTCTTCACAAACATGTCGCGCCCCATGCACAGCTTCAGTACCAAACGGGCCCCTTTGGCCCGGGCCGCGGACAGCCAGCTCAACATGGTTGATGGACTGAGGGCACCGCCGGGCGCACTGCCGGTGTGCACCGAATCGAATTTGTCTCTCGGGTACGCGGCTGTGCTGAATACGATGCCCGGAAGCGAAGGGGGAGTGCTTGGGGGCGTGGCCGTGGAGTCTACCGGCGGGGTGGTGGTGGAATCACTAGGCGGAACAGTTGCTCCCGAGTCACTCGGGGGCGTTACCGGCGAGTCACTCGGGGGCGTTACCGGCGAGTCCGCCGGGTTGGTCGTCTCCGGGGAAGGACCAGTGCTATCCCCGGCGCATGCGGCGCCAAAAGCCAGAAGGAGGGCAACCGGGATACCCCGCACGCCAGCTTTCCAGTGCGATACAGTCGAAGGACGGATCACAAGCATTGTTCCCCCCAGATACTTGAGTATCGGTCCACAGTCCTCACACCCGCAGCGCGCTGCGGTCGCCGACGTGACGGGGATCGCAGCAGGCCAACTTGGGGGCGTAGCTAATACTGTGTTCCGGCCTCGGAACAGAAGAGATTTCGGAGTTGTAAGTTGAGTTAGCCGTGCCGCTTAGGGCCACGGATCGCGATGGAATGAACGCCCGGTAGCGCCATCTCGTTTGACAGGCTCGCGACGAAAACAGTATACCCCATGGGAGTATATTTGTCAACCCAGATTCCACGGGCTGACTTGCCGCCAGAGGCTACACCCGGAGCAGTTAGATCAGGCGGACCCAGCCTCGCTGCAATCGCAGACGGCCAGGGTCTGGCCCCGGGTCACGGAAGGGCGGAACTCCACCCGCTTGAACAGCCGGTTGTGGATCTGGAACATGTTGGTGAAGCCCCGCTGGCTGAAGAAGTACGATCGGTCGTATTCGACCGAACCGACCCCGATGATGGGCAGCCGTTTGGTGGCAAGCTCCATCAGCCGGGTCTCAGTGGCAATCCGGATTCGGTTGGCAATGCGTCGAATGAGGGATCGCCGGACCCGGGTCGGCACCTTCTCCTTGTGGAAACACTCGTGGACGAACTGGGAGTCATGTGGCTGGCGGAACTCGACGATCAGGGTGCCCCGGCAGAGGCTGGCCAGTTTCTTCACCACGGGCACGGGGTCCGTCACGTGATGAATAACGTTCAGGAAGATCACCAGGTCGAATTTTTCGTTCAGTTGCACCTCTTCCAGCAAGCCCTGGTGGATCTCGATCCTTCCCTTCCACAGCGTCGCCAGGGTGCTCGCGACCCTGAAGCTGTCGGGGTTTGCCTCGATGCCTACCGCCCGCTTGGCCCCTCGCCGGATGGCCTCCTGCAGAAAGAAGCCATAGTTACAGCCAACATCCAGAACCGTCTTTCCGGTCAGGTCCGCAGGGAAGACCAGGTCCGCGGTCGGCGAACGATCGGTGCCGGGAATGACTCGGCCGTCAGGCAGAGTGATCCGCTGATAGCCCGCAAACTCGGTCTCGCGGATGAAGCGGTCGATGTCCAGGGTCTCGGGGCCGGCTTGCATGTGAGTCATGGTCTCAGGATGGGTAGGTCGAACGCGAGGACGGATTCCAGCTCGGGCAGCAACTCCGGCTTCTTGGCAGTGACGTGCTGCACGATCTGGTCGGCGGAATCGACCTGCGAGCCGTCCCCGTAGAAGCGAGAGAGAAAACGCAAATAAACCGTCCTGTCGAGCTGGTGCTGTTGAATCAGCATTGCGGTGATGTCCAGCGGCTCGAGGGCTTGGCGGACCTGAACCTCATAGTCTGCCGGCTGCAGCCAGGTCTGGCCGGTGACGTAGAGGCAGGACATCCGGTGGCAGCCATCTCCGGCGAAGTAGGTCGAGTTAATGGCTTTCCCATTCACTGTTCGAATCGATTTCCCCGATCCAAGACGGATGGGGGTCGACCGGTCATACCCGTTCCGATCGATCGATCTCCAGAGCGTGGCGGTCTCATGCACCCGCTTTATAAACTCAGACCTGAGCAGCTCCGCGTCCCGATGGATCTCGGGACGGTAGAGTGCGCAACGGATATCCCTGAACCACACCTGATACGCCCGGGACTCAGGGCGGTTCAGGAAGGCGTCAAGATCGCCGGTGTAGAGCGCCCACTGATCGCGGAGCAGGCGAACAAACTCGATCCGGACCCACAGGTCGTAGCGCAGCGGACATATGAGGCGCTCGATGTCGATCGCCTGTCCGATTTCGGTGCCGGGAACGATCTCTTGCAGGTACCGGGCAACGCGGGCTTGCACCCGGGCAAAGAGATCAAATCGGCCCATCCTAGCTCGCTCTGGCGCAAACGTAGATGACATCTTGCGCGATCCCGGCCACCGGCAGCCGACTGGCTCCCCGCTCCAGCATTTCGAGCAGTGGTATGGGGAGAATGAGATGGTTGTCCGAGAAGGGCAGACTGGCCAGCGGGATGGCCTCAACCACCCGCAGTCCGGCTTGGGTAACGAGGGCCCGCACTTCAGAGTCGGTCATGGTGGGCTCGGACGACGCCCGTCCCAGCAAACGGGCAACGCGGCCGCGAATGCTGTTCCGATTCTTGTGATTGTTGAAGACCAGAACCCCGCGAGGAGCCAGGTGACGGGCCAGGACGCCGATGACGGCCCGGCGCAGCTCGGGCTCGGCATTCGGGAAAAAGCGAAAGGCGGTGATCAGATCGAATTGGCGTTGGCCCAGAACATCGCGCTGGGTCAGATCGGCCTCTACCAGCTCCGCCCCCGGCGCCACCTCTCTTGCCACGGCCATCATGGACGGCGCGACGTCGACCCCGGTGGCCGAGGCAAAGCGGTCGCGGAAGTGGGCCAGCACGCGACCGGTACCGCAGGCAAAGTCCAGATGGGCGACTTTCTCGGGCTTCAGATGATGGCTGACGATCCCGTCCAGTACACCCTGCTCGAGCCGCCAGAGCATTGCGCGATGGGGGTTGACCTCCGGGGTGAAGGTGTCGTGATAGTCGCGTCCCTTCCCTTTGTGGGACTCGGTGTAGCCCATAGTGCTCCTTGAGTGCTCGGGAGATCAGCGCCGGGTCGGCTTCGGCGCCAGCCCTCGCAGAAAGTAGGCCAGATCTACCATGCTATGACGGAAGGCGAGTGCGCGCATGGGACCCTTGAGGCGGCGGGTCATTCTGACGAATGCGGGGGTGATGCCGGTCACGAAACCCCGCAACATCTCGCTGTCCAACCCGTGAGGTCCGAGCGAGGCGTACCGCGCCAGGAAATGGCGGGCGACCCGATGCCGGCTCGCGACCGGCTGCCGACCGAGAAGACGGCGGTGAAACAAGCTGATCAGAAAGACGCCCACGTCGATCTCCGGCGCTCCGAGGTCCGCGTCCACGCCGGTCCACTCGGCATTGGACCAGTCGATTACGGCGAGTTGGTCGGACGCGGAAAGGTAGAGAACGTTGGTCAGCGCAAAGTCCCCATGGAGCGGCACCAGCTCGCGCTGTGGATCGATCCCCAATCCGCCGGGGTGAGACCGGGCGTCCCCAGGCCGTTGCATGAGCCCGTGGATCGCGGCCAACACCTCCGCCGACCGGCCGGCCATTTCCACGCTTCGCACGGGATCGGCGAGAGCCCCGTGGAGGTCGGTCAGGGGCAACCGCTCGAAGACAGTCTCTCCCCGGGCATCATCGAATGCGACGATCTCCGGCACCACAAACAGGCCGGTCTGCTCGCCCACGACCCGCCCCGCCAGCGTCCGCAGGCGCTCCCTTCGGCTCTGCCCGGGCTCCTGGGTCTTGACGATCTGGTCGCCGCGAACCGAAACGGCTCGTGCCCTGATCGAGTGCCGTGGCTCCACAGTAGGCCGGGCCTCCGTGAACACTTGTGACTCCCTCGGCGGCGAGGCACGCACCCCTGCCTCCGGGCGCGCACGAAACCTGCTTCTGGGAGAGGAATCGGGCCGAACAATAGGCCGGCTCATCGGAGCGCCGCAAGCGGTCGGGAGGACTCCGGCAAATGGTTGTCGACACTTGACCTGGCTCACTCCCACGGCCTTCCTTATGCTGCATTTCTGAAGGCGCCACCTCAATGATCAACGAGCGGAGTGGGGATGAAACACCCCGGAGCGGTCACCGTGCCGGCGGAGACCGGTGAAAGATAGTCCACCCAGCCTGACCCACCGGGCCGTCAGCGGCATGGCCTGGGTGGCGTGGGGCAGCGGCGCCATGGCCGTGTTGAAGGTGGGCGTACTGGTCGTGCTCACCCGGCTCCTGTCCCCCGCGGATTTTGGCGTGGTGACGGCCGCGCTGGTTGTCGTTGACTTCTCCCTCAACTTCTCCCAGCTCGGGTTGGGTCCCGCCCTGGTGCAGCGCTCGGCCCTCGAGCCGCGTCACATAAGCACCGCGTTCTTTGCGTCCACCGCGCTCGGTCTCCTGGTCGGCGCAATCGTCTGGCTCGCAGCTCCATTGATAGCCCACTTCTTTCGGATGGAGCACCTCGTACCGGTGGTTCGCGTCCTCGCGCTGACCTTCCCCATTGCCGGGGTCGCAATCGTCTCCGACAGCCTGCTCTCGCGGCAGCTGCGCTTCCGTCTGATCGCCAACCGGGGTCTGTTCGCGTACACGCTGGGATACGGCATCGTGGGTATCGGGCTTGCTTCTAGGGGCTGGGGAGTATGGGCCCTCGTCTCGGCGCAGCTTACCCAGACGGTGGCTCGAACGGCGATACTCCTCTGGGCCGCCCCACCGCAATTCCGGCCGCGACCGGACTGGCGAAGTTTCCAGGAGCTCATGGACTACGGCGTGGGGCAGAGCATCGGCCGTATTGGGGTCATCCTGGCCAACCAGGCTGATAATCTCGTGGTCGGCCGCTGGCTCGGAGCCGTGGCCCTCGGCCTGTACGGCCGGGCGTACCAGCTGATGTCGCTTCCCACCGCACTGCTCGGGGACATGCTCGACCGGGTGCTCTTTCCTACCATGTCGCAGGTGCAGCACGATCAGCGCCGGCTCGCCTCGGCCTACTTGCAGGGGAGCGGGCTGATAGCTCTCATGACCCTTCCGACCGGCGTCGTGGCGGCGCTACTGGCACCCGAGCTGGTGGCGGTGGCGTTCGGCCCCCGGTGGGCGGGGCTGGTCCCACCGTTTCAGGTGCTGGCGCTGGGGATGATGTTTCGCACCAGCAGCCGGATGAGCGACTCGCTGTCCCGCGCCACTGGCAAGGTGTACCGCCGCGCGTGGCGACAGGCGGCCTACGCCGGGCTCGTCTTCCTCGGAGCGCTGATCGGGCAGCAGTGGGGCGTTACCGGCGTTGCCATCGGGGTGCTTTGCGCCCTCTGCGCCAACTACCTATCCATGGCCCATTTGAGCATGACCGTGATCGATCTCCCCTGGACTCGGTACGCGCAGGCACAACTGCCTGCCGTTAGGCTGGCTATCTTGCTGGCCGCCGTGACCGTCGGGGTCTCTGCAGTGACCAGGCGCCTCGAGGTGGGGGCGTTGCCGGGGCTGCTCATCGGCGCCGCCGCGGCCGCCGGCGCCGCCCTGCTGGCGGCCTGGCTGTTTCCGAAGGTGGTCCTCGGGGAAAACGGCATCCGGATGCGCGACATTCTGCGGACGTTTGTCATGACCCGCCTGCGTCCGGTGCGGGTGCGGGGGTCGGCATGACCGCGCACCCACCGGGAGAATGTGCGGTGCCCATTGCACAAGTGTTGGACGTACTCGACATGGTAAGCGGTCTGCTCTCCTGGAGACGGCCCAGGTCGCAGAAGAGCGGCCCGGGGGTGGCCTGGATCGTGCTAGATGCGCCGC
>DATMDQ010000074.1:0-3869 GCA_035557715.1 Gemmatimonadales bacterium | reverse complement strand
GCCTACATCACGCCCGACGGCGTGGCCGATTTCACCAGCATTCAGCTGAAGCAGGCGGGGCGGGACCGGGTTCGGGTCAGCGGAATCCGGGGCGGCCCCCGGACGCCGATGCTCAAGGTCTCGGTGGCATACTTCTACGGCTACAAGGCGGTGGGAACGCTGGTTTATTCCTGGCCGGAGGCCTACGACAAGGCGCGCGCCGCCGACCGCATCCTCCGCGATCGTCTGAAGGACCTGGGGCTCGAGTTCGAGCAGATCCTCACCGAATACGTGGGCGCGAGCGCGACTCACGGTGCGCTCAGTGGACCTCCCGATCCGGATGCACCCGAGATTCAGCTCCGAGTGGGCGTGCGGGCCAAGGATCGAGCTCCGGTCGAGCGGTTCACCCGCGAGATCGCGCCGCTGGTGCTGACCGGACCGCCGAGTGTGACCGGGTTCGCCGGTGGAAGGCCAGCGGTCGAAGAAGTCGTGGCGTACTGGCCGGCGCTGATTGACCGTCGCCAGGTCGAGCCGGGCGTCAAGGTTGAGATTTTAACTGCGTAGTTTCGAGGCACGGTGGGGCGCGGTGCGAGCCTCGCCTTCGGACAAAAGAACGCAGTCCTTCGGCGAGGTCTCCGCACCGCTTTAGTTATGCTTTGTCTGGAGACCGGTTGGTTCTGCGGAGGCACTGCGTTCTTTTGTGCCGGAGCAGAACCACCGGGCGACTCCTTCGTGTTGAGCCGGACGTTGAGGTTGAGATTCTGGCAGCGGGGCAGCGGGGCAGGAACTACTCCCTAAGTGGACGCGTCTTCATGGCTGAGATCCGACAGCGGAAGTCTTCGAAAAAGGCGGCCAAGGCACCGCGCAAACTGCCCCGCCGCCCCGCTGCCCCGCTGCCCCTACAGCTCCGCTGGCTCGCTCACGCCCGTTCCGGCGACAAGGGCGATACCGCCAACGTCGGCCTGATCGCGCTGGAGCCCGAGTACTATGACGTGCTGAAGCGCGAGGTCACCGTTCCGCGAGTGGCTCGGCACTTCAAGGGGATGGTCAGCGGGGTGGAGCGGTTCGAGCTGCCCAACCTCAACGCGCTGAACTTCCTGCTGCACGGCGCGCTGGACGGCGGCGGCACCATCTCGCTCAAGACCGACGCGCAAGGGAAAGTCTATTCTACGGCGCTGCTTCGGATGGAGATCCCGGTGCCCGCGGCGCTGGCTCGGCGGCTGAAGCCGGCGGCATCGAAATGACGGTCGAGTCGCCCGTCCTGACGTCGCTCGAGAAGGGCGTCTTCGGCATTACGCTGAATCGTCCGGCCAAGCGGAACGCCCTGAGCTCCGCCATGATCGAGCTGCTGCACAAAGCCCTCGAACAGGCCGACCTCGACGCCGGTGCGCGGGCGGTGGTGATCCGCGGGGCAGGGAAGGACTTCTGCGCCGGCCTCGATCTCGACGAGCTCCTCGCCTCGGCAGATAAGTCGGAGAAGGAGAACGCCGAGTCGGCGCTTCGGCTGGGTACCCTGTTCGAGGCGCTGCGGCGTCTGCCCAAGCCGGTGATCGCGCTGATCCAGGGACGGGCACTCGCCGGCGGCGCCGGCCTGGCGACGGCCTGCGATCTCGTGCTGGCCGCGAAGAGCGCCCAGCTGGGATATCCCGAGATCCAGCGCGGCTTCGTTCCGGCAATGGTCACCACGCTGCTCCGGCGGCTCACAGGGGAGAAGACGGCGCTGGATCTGATCCTCACCGGCCGGGTCCTCAAGGCCGACGAGGCCCATGCCGCCGGCCTGGTCAGCCGGGTGGTGCCGGATGCCGAGCTGGAGCGCCAGGGGCAGGAGCTTGCGGCCGGACTGGCCGCGTCGAGCGGGTCGGCCCTGGCCCTCACCAAGCGACTCTTCTACGAGCTCGATGGGAAAAGCCTGCATGAGGGCATCGTGCTCGGCGCGCAGGTGAACGCCGTCGCCCGGAGTACACCGGACTTTCGGGAGGCGCTGGTCAGATTCCTACGCCCGTGAATTACCTGCGTCTGGGTCTGGCGCTCTGTGGCTTCGCCCTCGCCCTCCTCGGTGTGGCGGTGGACGACGTGCGGCTGGTGTGGGCCGCCATCGCGGTGCTGCTCGGCTCATTACTCCTCCGCCTGATCCTGCGCAAGAGGGGGGATGGGACTTCCGGACCGGACGTTTGACGTGTGACGCCGCTCACGGGTGCTGTCCCATAGCCGCACTACTTTGCCCTCCATCGGATGGTCTGCCACACGCCACTAAGGAGGGTGATATGAGGGGCCTAGGACGGGGTGCTGCAGTACTCGCGCTCGGGATGCTGCTCAGTGCACCCGCTGCGCAGGCGCAGGGCGCCGAGTTTTCTCTGGGTGGGGGCGCGACAGTCCCACTCAGCGACTATGCTGACGTTGCGAAGACCGGTTTCAACGGATTGGTCGGGGTATCCTTCGTGCCCGGCTCGTTTCCGCTCGGGATCCAGATCGACGGCATGTATCAGCGGCTCAAATTTGATGATGATGCATTCGACCGCAGCAGCCAGATCATCCAGGGCACGGCCAACCTGGTCTACAAGTTCAAGGTCTCGCCGGAAAGTACCTTCCGCCCCTACATTATCGGTGGAGGCGGCGTCTACAACTTCAAGACCGTAGGCGGCGACGATGTGTCGCTGCCGGGCGAAGGCGACACCAGCACGGACTTCGGGATCAACGCGGGTGCCGGTTTCGACATCAAGGCCGGGGGAGTGGGGCTGTTTGCCGAAGGGCGCTTCCATAATGTCTTCGGCGACGGCACGTCCGATGCGCAGTTCCTTCCCATCACGGTCGGTATCCGGTTAGGGGGGAACTAGGCGGGGCAGCGGGTCAGCGGGACAGTGTGTCAGCAGGACAGGGTATAGGACATGCAAAGTACCTGTCACCCTGAGCGAAGCGGATGGGGCCGGAACTCGATTCGAGATTCGGCCCTTTCGTTCTTCCCCGTCTTCTCGCCTCCTCACGCACTTTCCTGGTAAACTGACCGGCGGACGATCGCACCATCTTCGGACATGGTTGATAACATGTCCGAGGCCCGTCGTCTCCTGCTGCATCACTTCGGCTATTCCGATTTCCGCCCGGCCCAGATACCAGTCCTTCAATCCATCTTCGAGGGCCGGGACACCCTGGCGGTCCTGCCTACTGGCGGGGGCAAGTCGATCTGCTTCCAGATCCCGGCACTGGTGCTCGGTGGGCTCAGCGTGGTCGTGTCACCGCTCATCTCGCTGATGCAGGACCAGGTGGAGGCCGCGCGAGCGCGCGGACTGCCGGCGGCGTGCCTCAACAGCAGTCTCGGAACCGCGGAGCAGGCAGAGGTGCGGGCGGCCATCGCCGATGGGTCGCTGCGCCTGTTGTACGTCTCACCCGAGCGCCTGGAGCGCCTGAGCCAGGAATTCGCCAGCCAGGGAATCAAGCCCAGGCTCCTGGTGGTGGACGAAGCCCACTGCATCGCGGAGTGGGGGCACGATTTCCGTCCCAGCTACCGCAAGCTCTCGCGGGCGCGCTACCGCCTGGGGCAACCGCAAGCCGTAGCACTCACCGGCAGTGCCACCCCCGGCGTACGCGACGAGATTGCTCGTGCCCTCAGGCTCCGTCCCGGCTTCGCTCATCACCTGGGCTCGTTCGACCGTCCCAATCTCTGGCTCGGGGCGGTGCGGGTGGGGAACGAGAAGGAACGTCTGCAGGCACTGTTGGCGCTGCTTCGCGGCGACGATGCCATGGCTATCGTCTACGCGCCGACACGGGGGAGCACCGAGGCCGTGGCCCGCGCGCTCTCCAAAGCGGGGCACCGTGCAGCGCCGTATCACGCCGGCCTCAGCAAGGCCACCCGTGCCACCACCCTGGATGACTTTCTCCGAGACCAGGTGGATATC
>DATMDQ010000073.1:0-9061 GCA_035557715.1 Gemmatimonadales bacterium | reverse complement strand
TAGTCGCGCAAACACGGCCCGGCACGCGATTGAAATCGCTGCTCGGCACTGCGTGGCTCCGCCACGCCCCACGTGATTCCGGTCCCGAAGTTGGCCAAGGGACAAGTCAGGTTGGATGAGGCGATCGCGGGCTGAGAAGGGGACACTCCCGAATATGATCAGGCGGGTTAGGCGGGCGGTATCTGGGACGACCCCGTGGTGCAACCACGGCGTGCCGAGCAGCGACTTTAGTCGCGCAAACACGCGATGCCGAGCACGCCTTCATTTCAACCAATTCACGAAGAACGTGATGATGATCGCGTTGGTGAAGTCGATGAAGAAAGCGCCCACCAGCGGTACTATAAGGAAAGCGCGGGGGGCGGCTCCGAACCGGGCCACCAGGGCCCGCATGTTGGCCACCGCGTTGGCCGTGGTCCCCAGCACGAACCCGATGAAGCCGCTTGCCATCACCGCCGACTCGTAGTCCTTCCCCATGACCCGGAACGAGACCGTCAGCGCAAACAGCAGTACCAGGATCACCTGGGCCACCAGGATCACGAAGAGCGGGAGCGCCAATCCGGCCAGCTCCCACAGCTTCAGGCTCATCAGGGCGACCACGAGGAAGATGTTCAGCGCCAGGTTGCCCATGAACTCCATGGCCCGCTGGTCTATCCTGAACCAGCGGGTGCCGTCGTCCAGGTTCCTGAGCACCGAGGCCACCAGCATGGCGCCGATGTAGCCGGGCATCGTGATCCCGAGGGACTGGATGTACGAGCTGACCAGGCTGCCGAGCCCCATGGCCAATGCCAGCACCCCCATGCTCCGCATGAGCGACGTATCCTCCCGGTCCACCTCCACAATCAATGTCTCGGGTGACTCGTCCAGCTCGGCCCGCACCTCCTGGGCGCTCAGATTCGACGGCTTGGGCTTGAGCCCGAAGCGGCGGATCAGGTAGGTCCCCACCGGCCCGCCCACCAGCCCGCCACACACGATGCCGGCCGTGGCCGCGGTGAGCGCCAGCGGCCCTGCGCCCCGAAGGCCGGCCTGCTCGAACACCGGCGCGAAGGCGAGACCGGTGGCCGGCCCACCCACCAGCGTCACCGACCCCGCCATCACGCCCAGCAGCGGGTTCTCGCCGAAGCCGAGCGCGATAGCGATACCGGTGAAGTTCTGCACGAAGCAGAAGACCGTCGCCAGCACCAGGAATACCAGCACCTGGATGCCGCCCACCCGGAGCAAGGCCAGGCTGGCGCTCATGCCGATGGAGGTGAAGAAGGCGACGCTCAGGGTGGACTGGAGTGCGGTATCGAGCTGGACACTGATGCCACGCTGGCGGAGCAGCATCACCAGCAGCGTGAAGCAGAGCCCGCCGACGACGGCCGCCGGGATGTTGAGCCGGTCCAGCCAACGGACCCGCTTCTTGAGCTGGATGCCACCGAAGTAGACCAGGGCGGCCAGGCTGAGCGTCTGGAGCAGGTCGAGCTTGATGTCGGTCAGACCGGTCAATCCCTGGCCCTCTGGTGGGTGGTGACCTCGATGGCGAGCTCCTCATCGCCATCTCCGTCGAAGTCGTGGAGGACTCCCGAATCCAGGGTGAGCACCAGCCGGGTGGTGCTCACCTCGGCGGCGTAATCGAAAAACATCGTCAGTGTGTCCCCCCTGATTGTGTAGTCCAGGGGCCCAGGACCCGCGTCCGGCGCGTAGCGGAAATGCTGGACGCCACCTGCGCCGTCGAACTCCATAATGGAGCCTTCATCCGGCGAAAACTCGTGGCGGTACTTGGTCGAAGGACTGCCAATCACTGTATGTACTGATGAAGTGTGCACCCAGCGACCCTTCAGGGATTCATGGGCGAGCTCCATTGGTGTACCGGGACCGCTGAGCCAGTCGCCGCCGCAGGCCATAACCGCCAGTGCTGCGCAGAGCAGATGGTTACGCATCGAAGACTCCTCGACCAGGACGGTCCTAGAGTACCCCCCGGCCGCCTCGCGTGCCAGGGGCGCCAAGGACGTGTCTTGCTGCGGGGGGACATTCGTCATATATGTAGAGTCAACAGCGCGGCTTGCTCGTCTGGCGGCCCTGGCTATGCGTACCACCCTCCTCGAGTCCGGCAGGAAATTCTTACAGAGCGCGGAGTGTGCCTGCGTCAGCTTTCTGGCACACGTGCTACTGGTGTGGTTTGCCCTGGGCCTGACCGCAGGCGGCAGGCAGATGCCGGCCGACGAGCGCGAGGCCCGGCTGTTCTTTCTGCTGCCCCCTGACCGGGTGGACGTGCGGTCGCGCCAGAGCGAGATCATCCAGTACGGCAAGCTGGGCGGAGACCTGGAGGACGGAAGGCACCTGCTCGTGCCGGACGGAGGCTGGCTCAGCCTGGCCCCGGCGCATGGCGCCCGGGGGCAGCGCAACCGGAGTGGCGCCCGGGGTCAGTTGCCCATCGGGCCGCCTTCCCGGTTTATCCCGGACACCGCCTTCAGCGTGCTCGAGGTAGATGTAATGGTGCAGCGCTACGAGACCAGCGCGGCACCGATCTATCCGCCTGACTTGGCGGCCATCGGAGCCGAAGGACTGGTTAATGCCCTCTACGTGGTCGACACCGCCGGGCTGGTGGACACCACCACGATCAAAGTGGTGCAGAGCGACGATCCCCGCTTTACCGAATCGGTTCGGACGGCGCTGGGGGACATGCGCTTCCGGCCGGCCAGGCGCGAGGGGAAGCCGGTGCGGCAGTTGGTCGAGCAGAAGTTCCGCTTCAAGCTGGTTCCCGCATCGGAGCTGGTCGAGAGGATTAGTTTAAGGTAGGCAGCCCGCAGACCTCCGCCACGGTGGCGACGGCGGTGCGCACGCCGGGCTCGTCATGACTCCATAGCTCGGACAGCCGGAGAACCCCGCCCGACCGGAGCCGTACGGCGGGCCGCCACACCCTGCCGCCGTCGCTGTCCTCGCTCTCCTCCACCAGCGTGCTCTCGAGCTGGTCGAACGGCAGCTCTCGCACCTGGCGGCCGAGTATGCCCCAGCGCACCAGTCTGAGGGAGCGGCGGGTCAGGTCCAGCTGCACGCTGGTGCCGGGGTTTCGCGCCAGCCACCACGCGGCTCCGGCGCAGACCCCCAGCCCGATGCCCATGCTCGCGAGGCGCTCCCACGCTTCCAGCTCGCCGGCGTTCTCCGCCAGCCCGAGCGCCATCGCGATAGACAGCGCCCCACCGGCGAACAGAAAAAGCCCCAGCGCCCAGAACAGTCCCGGCCGGTCGCCGAGGCTGACTTGCCCGCCTTCGCGTGTGATGTGCACCGATTCAATCTATAAGGCAGTGAGCGGTAAGCGGTAAGCGGTAAGCGGTAAGCGGTACGGTACGGCACTCCCGTTGATTGTCCAGCAGGGAGCGGGCTACTGTTGGTCCATGGAAACCGCCGCGGTCCAGCGCCGTACACTGCGCCTCCTCTTTGTCACCCAGATCATCAGCGGCATCGGGATCGCGGTCGGCGCCTCGGTGGGAGCGCTGCTGGCGGCGGACATTGCCGGTGTTTCCCTGTCGGGTCTGGCCCAGAGCGCCGCGGTAGTTGGTACTGCGCTGTTCGCGATCCCGGCGACGACCATCGTCCGGATCTATGGACGCAGGCCGAGTCTGGCGGCTGGCTATCTCGTGGCAGTCGTGGGGGCAATCCTGGTAATCACCGCGGCGACGCGGGGCTCGATTCCGCTCCTGTTCTCCGGCTTTTTTCTGTTCGGTGGCGCGACCACGGCGAATCTTCAGGCTCGCTACGCCGCGGTGGACCTGGCGCCGGCGGCGCTCCGGGGCCGGCATCTCTCCATCATCGTCTGGGCGACCACGATCGGCGCCGTCATGGGGCCGAGCCTGGCACCAGTGGCAGGCAAGATGGTGGGCCGGTACGGTGTGCCTACCCTGGCCGGCCCCTACTTCTTCTCCGCGGTCCTGCTCTGCCTCGCGGTTCTGCTCCTCACCGTATTCCTGCGGCCGGACCCGGCAGTTGTCGCGCGCACCGCGCTGGGCCACCCGAGCTCACCGGAATCGAACGCTCCTCGTCCCGGCATGGGCGAAGCCCTGCGGTTTGTCATGTCGCACCCGGCGGCTCGGCTGGGCGTGAGCGCCATGGCGGTCGGCAATGTGGTCATGATCGGCGTCATGGCGATGACGCCGGTACATATCAAGGCCGCCGGCCACGACGCGGCGCACACCCTCGGCATCGTGGGCCTGGTGCTCAGCTTCCACATCGCGGGCATGTACGCGTTCTCGCCGGTCTTCGGCTGGCTGACTGACAGAGTCGGCCGCCGGCCGGTGATCTTCGCGGGGATTGTGCTGCTGCTGGCCGCGTGTACCCTGGCGGGGACGGCGGGGCACGACACCGCCCGTCTCGCCGCCGGCCTGATGACGCTCGGACTGGGCTGGTCGGCCGCCATGGTGGCCGGGTCCACCCTGCTCAGCGAATCTATTCCGCTGGAGCTGCGCGCCTCGGCTCAGGGTCTGTCGGATCTGATGATGGGTCTGGCGGGAGCTACGGCCGGCGCCGTCTCCGGCGTGATCGTAGGCGCCTGGGGATACCCGACGTTGACGCTGCTGGCAGCGCTCGCGACGGCGCCGCTGATCGTGTTGGTCTCGTGGTCGACCAGGCGAATCACCGGCAGCTCAGGAGCTGCCGAAGCAGCGGATTAGGATACTGAATTCCGACATCCCGCCGATGCCCTGCCTGAGGTATCAGTCTGGTTTCAATAGGACCGAGTGCATGTCACCGTAGTGCCGCTCCGGCGAGACCACATTGGGACGCCGGTGTCACTCCTTTGTTCCAGCTCTCCCGGACTTTGTCACTCGAGTCGTGCGACATCGCCGGCTCAGTCCCTCACATCAGGAGAGCGATTCATGCCTGTCCCCCATTCCCTGAAGGTGGCTACCGGGATGCTCCTCGTCACCGCCGCGGTCGGCTGCGACAAGGCCGACCGCATCAGCGAGCCGCTTTCGCAAGCAGCGAGCGGCAGCGCCACCGGCGGTCAGTTCCAGTTCACCCCACTCCCCAGCTCCGCAGTCTGTTCGGCTGACCCTACCACAGTCGAGCAGCCCTTCCTGCTGCCTGCCGGATACACCCAGACGGTCTTCGCCCGGGAGGGCGACGGTGGCACGGTGGATCTCTGGGACATGCACACCCAGAACGAGACCGGAGCCCAGGCCGGGCGTTTCCTCTACCGTACCCACGAGATCGGGGCCAACGGCCAGGTATCGGTTACCGATCTCGACACTGATCCGGCTGTGACGCGGGTGCTTGCTCAACGGGCTGACTGGGAGCGGCTCGACGGCATCACCTGGACGCCCTGGGGCACCATTCTGATCGCCGAGGAAACGGTCGTCTCCGCTCTGAAGGACCCGACGCTGCCTACGGCCACGGGTGGACACGTGTATGAGGTCAATCCCGAAACCGGTGCCGCGGTCCTTCGGGACGCGATCGGGTCCCGCTCTCACGAAGGGCTGCGCTTCGACCCCCAGGGCAACCTGTACGGCATCTCCGAGGCTTCGCCTCCCACCGGCGGATACATCTACCGGTTCGTCCCGGATCGTCGCAACGACCTCTCGAGCGGACAACTGTACGCGCTCAAGCTCAACACTCCCACGGCGGATCGCACCGGTGAGGCCACCTGGATTCCCCTCCCGCGGGCCGCGGTGCGGCTCGACTCCGACGCAGCGGCCACAGCAGCGGGTGCTACCGGCTATGGCCGGCCTGAGGATGTGGAAACCACCAAGTCCACCGGGAACAACCGGGGTGGGGCCAACATTCTCTACGTCGCGATCACCAGCGAGGATCGGGTCATCGCCGTGGATCTGCGGGAATCGCAGGGCGGCGCGGAGCATCTGACGGCGTTCGTCTATGACTATGTCAGGAGGAACGTCAACGCGCCGGCGGACTTCAGGTCGCCGGACAACGTCGCACTGGACAAGAACGGCAACCTCTACATCACCGAGGATCCCTCGACTCCTCCGGGAGCCGACATCTGGGTTGGGGTACCCGGCGGAGGTGGGCAGCACCAGCTCGCCGAAGAGACCGTGCGGTTCGCGAGCCTCAAGGACTGCGCCGGCGAGCCGTCCGGCATTTACTTCGACAAGCGGGCCTGGGCGCTGTACGTCCACACCCAGCACCGCGGTGCGCCTGATCCCCGGGATCAATCGGTGCGGATCGAACGGGTGGAATAGCTCCGCTTCGATCTGGCCGGTACGAAGACGGGCTCGGCTTAGTTGCCGGGTCCGTTTTTCCTCGCCCGGCTTATCGTGCTCGCGGCACGGCCCGGCTTGCCCGCACCAGGGGTTCGCGGAGGAGAAATCCGCAGTCGGGTCTGCATGTGTGTGGGGCGTGGCGGTCCAGATCGTGAGGGTAATGGACGGCCACAACCGGCGCGAGAGGCGGACGGGGGGACAGCCTGAAGGTGCCGTGAAGCCGGCGGCGTGACCTATGGATCGATCACGTCGTGGGTCCGCACACTAAACCGCCGCCGAGAGTGCACCTCGGCGGCGGTTTCTTAAGTGAGAGGCGTCGAGGCTAGGCAATCACGGCGCCCAAGCGGGCGCTCCCTCGTCCTCAGCCGTCGTAGTGAGCCTGCTTTGGGCACTCCCGTCCGGGTTCATCACGTACAGCTCGCGATTCCCATCATTCCCATCCCTCGTGCTCGTGAACACGATCTGACTCCCATCGGGGGACCAGGATGGGACGGAGTTGAATCCGGCCGAGCTGGTGAGTTGGGTCTGCGCGCTCCCGTCGGTATTCATGATGTATATCTGAAGCCTGCCAACGCGCTCACTCTGAAAAGCGATCCTGCTTCCGTCGGGAGACCAGGCCGGCTGCTGGTTCTGGCCTGCAGTCGTCAGTGGCATGGCACCTGAGCCATCTGCGTTCATGACCCAGATCTCCTCGGTGCCGCCGCCGGATTCGGTGCTCAGGAATGCGATCCGGGTGCCATCCGGTGACCAATCCGGCTCATGGGCGACATAGCCGGGCCGGGGGTCCGGGAGTCTCGTCGGGTTGCTGCCGTCGGCATTCATGATCACGATCCCGCCGTTCTCGGTCACGGCAATCCGGCTGCCGTCGGGCGACCAGTCTGGCTGCTCCGAGCCGCTCGCCACCAGCGTTTCGCCAGTTCCATCGGCGTTCATGACGTAGACTTCAGTGCCGCCTGCA
Organism: Gemmatimonadales bacterium; assembly: GCA_035557715.1. Classification (GTDB taxonomy): domain Bacteria; phylum Gemmatimonadota; class Gemmatimonadetes; order Gemmatimonadales; family GWC2-71-9; genus CAVVWJ01. The sequence goes on along the minus strand of DATMDQ010000073.1, from coordinate 1,912 downwards.
ATAGGAAACCTGGCAAACGCGATCTTGGTCCGGTCCGGCGACCAGGCCGGCTGAACATCGATGCCCTCATCGGTTGTAAGCCTGGTCAGCTTCTTCCCAGTCGGGCTCATGACGTAGATATCAGGATTGGCAGTGCTGCTGCTACGGCTGAAGGCGATCTGAACTTTTTTCGGGCTCGCCGAGGCTACAGCCTCGAGTTGAGTCGCCTCAGGTTGACTCTTGGTAGGCATCTCGTCACAAGCAGCAAGTGCTGCGGAAGGGAGCGAAACAACCAGTGCGCGACGAATTACCTGCTGGCTACGGGTACTGAAATCAAACATGCGTCGTTCTCCTCGATGACAGTTAGTATTACTGCAGCATTTCGGTGGACCTGGCCCAGCCCCCGAGTGAGGGGCACCAGTTGGTCCAACCCTGAGTAGCGGGGCGCGGGGATGCTCGCCCCCAACCCTCAAGTGAACGTCAAGCGAGTTGTATACTGGATTCAGCGGCAGCCCGAGAGCGATTCTTGAGCCCTGCGAGGTGAAGGAGGTCACAATACCAGGTATGAAGGTGATCGACTTGATGGCGGCATGGAGGAGCGCCAGCAATGTGATCAAGCCCAGCCGAGCGGCGAAGCCGGAAGAGCCGGAGGCGCCGCCGCCCCGTGCGGAGCACGGTGTGCCGAGCAGCGACTTTAGTCGCGGCGCAGGTCGTCGATCGCCCTCTGCAGCCCGGTGCGGTACTCGGCGTTCCGTTCGGCGGCGAGCAGCAGCTCCAGTGCACGAAGATGTGCGGTGCGGAGCGCATCGGCCGCCGCGACCGGGACGTCAGGGCGGACCCCGGTTCCCTCCCAATTGGTGCCGGTGACCGGATTGACCGCGCGCCCCGAGGGCACCCAGACGCCGAACTGTTCGGTCACCCGCCGCATCCCGCCGGGGTGGGCGCCACCCCCAGTGGTATCGCCCACCACCACGCCCCGGCGCTGAGTCAACAGATCATACGCGAACTCCTCCGCACCGGAGAAGGTCTGGTCGCTGGTGAGGACATACACCGGCCGCGTGGTCCCATAATGCCGGCCACTGACAGATCCGGTTCGGAACTCGTCCCAGCGGTTCTGCGGCCGCCAGTAGAACTTGTTGATCAGTAAGTCAGCCGGAAGCAGATAGCTGCAGACGGCCGCCACCATCGCGGGCTCGCCGCCACCGTTGCGCCGGACGTCGATGATCAGGGCATCCGTGTTGGCGAGGAAATTCATCGCCGCGGCCAGCGTCGAGTCCAGCGCAGCCGCCTCGAAATTGAAGCTGCGGATCTCGAGGTAGCCCACATTGCCGGCCAGACGCTCGACCCGCTCGAACCCGTAGTTGACCCGCCGCGCGTACGCCGCCCGTGCACGCCGCTCCTCGGGCGGCGGCTCGGCATCCGGCGGCTCGTCCAACACGCCTCGGCTCTGGTAGGATACCTCCAGGTGCTTGTCGCGACTTGCCGCCTGAAGATCCCGGGTGAGCGTGTCGGCGAAGGCCCGGGCACTGGTGATGCGGTCGTAATCCCCTCGCTTCATCCTTTCGCGGAGCGCCTTGCTCATCCCCGCCACCTTCTCCGGGAAGATGTAGCCCTGGTTGACGCGCTGGAGGACGCCATCGACCACCCGCGCGCGGGTGGCTCGGTCGATGGTCGTGTCCGGTCCACCGCTCGAAGACTGGGCCACAACGGGCGACGAGACGGCCAGGACCAGAATGACGGGAAGAACGAAGCGCATCGGGACTCCTTGGAAGAGCCGTGGCGGAGCCACGGTGTGGCGAGCACCAACCTTAGTCGAGGCTAAGGCGGGCTCGCGATGACTATCGATACCCCGCCTTTCAAAGCGTTTCCATTCCAGCAGTTGACGCATGAATTGACGCCTCCTTGCTACCGCCGTGACATCATGGGAACGACT
>DATMDQ010000072.1:0-20414 GCA_035557715.1 Gemmatimonadales bacterium | reverse complement strand
GTGGAACTGGGATTGACGCTGTCCCCGCATCCGGACAGCACGGTGGTCATCAGGATAGCGTGCACATGAAGACGCAGATTCCGGTGCCAGCGACCCATCTAGGCGTTAGACGTCAAGGTTGCTCACGTACTTCGCATTCCGCTCGATGAAAAGCCGACGCGGCTCCACTTCATCGCCCATCAGCTCGTCGAACAGCTTCGAGGCCTCCACGGCATCCTCCATCGTCACCCGTAGAATCGTACGGGTGGCGGGGTCCATCGTGGTACGCCAGAGCTGGTCCGGATTCATCTCTCCCAGACCCTTATAGCGCTGAATGTTGACCGAGCCCTTCACCTCGCCGTTGGTGAGCCGCTTGGTGTACTCGTCGCGCTCGGGCTCATTGTAGGCGTAGTACTCGTCCTTACCCTTTGCCACCCGATAGAGTGGCGGCTGGGCGATATAGACGTAGCCCGCGTCCACCAGCTCCTGCATCTGCCGGAAGAAGAAGGTGAGCAGCAAGGTGCGGATGTGGGCGCCGTCCACGTCGGCGTCGGTCATCAGGATGATCTTGTGGTATCGGGCGTTCTCCAGGTTGAAGTCGTCTTTCACCCCGGTTCCGATCGCGGTGATCATCGAGCGGATCTCCTCGTTGCCCAGGATCTTGTCGATCCGGGCCCGCTCGACGTTCAGGATCTTCCCTCGCAGCGGGAGGATCGCCTGAAACGAGCGATCGCGGCCCTGCTTGGCGCTGCCGCCGGCCGAGTCGCCCTCTACCAGGTAGATCTCCGAATGGGCTGGATCGTCGATCGAGCAGTCGGCCAGCTTGCCCGGCAGCACCGCGTTCTCCAGGCCTGACTTCTTCCGAACCAGGTCGCGAGCCTTCCGCGCGGCCTCGCGGGCCCGGGCGGCGCTGACCGCCTTCTCGATGATGTTCCGCGCCACCGGCGGATGCTCGTCGAGGAAATTGCCCAGATGCTCGTTCACCACCGCCTTGACGATGCCTTCGACCTCGGAGTTGCCCAGCTTGGTCTTGGTCTGGCCCTCGAACTGTGGCTCCCGAACCTTGACGTGCAGCACGCAGGTGAGGCCTTCCCGAATGTCCTCGCCCGAGAGGGTGAAGTCTTCCTTCTTGAGGAACTCACGCCGCTTGGCCACGTCGTTGATGGTGCGGGTGAGCGCCGACTTGAACCCGGTGAGGTGAGTGCCGCCTTCGTGGGTGTTGATGTTGTTCACGAAGGTGAAGGTGTTCTCGTTGTAGCCGTCCTCGTACTGGAGGGCCAGGTCCACCTCGACGTCGTCCTTGGTGGCCGTGAAGGCGATGGGCTTGGGGTGGAGCGACTTCTTGTTGCGATTGAGCCACTCGACGAACTGGACCAGGCCGCCCTTGGCCAGGAAGGTCTCGACCTTTCCTCCCTCACGCTCATCCTTGATGCTGATCGAGACACCGCGGTTCAGGAATGCGAGCTGGCGCAGCCGGTCGGACAGGGTGGTGTAGTGGTACTCCAGGACGGTGAAGATCTCCGGGTCCGGCTTGAAGCGGACGGTCGTGCCCCGACCCTTGGCCTTCCCCAGCACGGTGAGCTTCTTGACCGTCTTCCCCCGGACAAAGCCCATGTGGTGCCGCTGCCCGTCCCGGTCCACGATGACCTCGAGCCGCTCGCTCAGCGCATTCACCACCGAGACGCCGACGCCGTGCAGACCGCCGGACACCTTGTAGCTGTCCTTGTCGAACTTCCCGCCGGCGTGGAGCATCGTCAGCGCCACCTCGACCGCCGGCATCTTCTCGGTTGGATGCATGTCCACCGGGATGCCCCGGCCGTTGTCGGACACGGTGATCGAGTTATCGGCGTGGATGACGACCGAGATGGTGTCGCAGTGTCCGGCGAGGGCCTCGTCGATCGCGTTGTCCACCACCTCGTACACCAGGTGGTGCAGGCCGTTCTCGCTGGTGGACCCGATATACATACCGGGACGCTTGCGCACCGCTTCCAGGCCCTTGAGGACCTGGATCGATTCGGCTTTGTACTCTGGTTTGCCGCCGGAGGCGGAGCTCGATTCTTTGGCCATGTGTCCTTGGCTAGTGGCTATTGGCTCTTCTTCACTTCTCCAGCGGTCCCGGAATCCAGCGGATCTCCTTGACCCGCCCGGATCGCCCGGCATTGAGCCGGGCAAGGATCCTGGGTGCCATCAGACTCAACTCGTTTGCCCACGGGGCCGTCGCGACGCGGACCCTGAGCATTCCGTCGGGCGTGATCGATTCCGGAGCGGTGACCGCCGCGATCTGAGGCCCCACCAGCTCCGCCCATTCCTCGATGATCCCAGCCTGCTGCACGCGCTTGGTGATCCCAGCCTGCTTGAAGTAGCTGGTCAGGGCCTCGGCGAGAGGAACGGGAATGGTCTTCTTCTTCATAGTTCCCTCACTCTACCGTCCTCGACTACCCAGACAGGCAGATCCAGGTTGGCCGGCAGCTCATCCCGCCGCGGGCTGGTGATGAAGATCTGCCGGTCGCCGGACTCCAGCAGCCGGGCCGCCAGTCGCCGCTGCCGCTCGCCGTCCAGCTCGGCAAAGACGTCGTCCAACAGCAGTGCCGGCTCGGTGTCGCGGGCCCGCCGGAGACTGGTGATCTCGATGAGCTTGAGCGCGATGGCGGCGCTGCGTTGCTGCCCGGTCGATCCGTAGTCCCGGAGGCGACGCCCATTCACCTCCAGCACGAGGTCATCCCGATGCGGCCCGACCGTGGTCATGCCCCGGACCTGATCGTCCGACAGAGACTCGGCCAGCACCGGTTCCCAGCCCGCTGCTTCAGCCAGCTCGAGTCTCCCCCGGTACCGGAGACATGCCTCTCCTTGCTCACCCAGGCACTCGAGCTCGGCGGCGAACTGTTCGGCGGCACTATTCACCCAATCCAGCCGCCAGCGGACGAGCGCGGAGCCGGCAGTTGCCAGGGCGCCGTTGAAGGCCTGAGCCACCTCGATCCGCCCCTGGCGCAAGGCGCTGTTCCGCTGCCCCAGCGCGGCCCGGTATCCGGTCAGCGCCCGCAGATAGCGCCGGTCGGAAAGCGAGAGGACGCGATCTAGATACTGCCTGCGTTGCACCGCCGGCCCAGAGGCCAATCCCACATCGGCGGGAAGAAACGCCACTGCCAGCCAGTGTCCCACTGAATCGGACAGACGAGTCACCTCTTCGCCGCCGATCGTTATCCGCTTCTTCCGGCCGGAGTAGGTCGCCGCCACCGAGGCCGTGGGCCCGCCGTCGATTTGAAGCTCTACCGAGAAGCCCGGCGGGGACCCCACCACCTGGCCGTCGGCGGCTCCCCGGAATGACCGGAACAGCACCGGGTAGTAGATCGCTTCCAGGAGGTTCGTCTTCCCCTGAGCATTGGCACCCAGGAGCACCAGGCCGGGGGGCGGGGGCTCGCGGTCGAGATCGGCCAGGTTCCGATACCCCCGCGCCACCAGGCGGCGGATATGCACTAGCGAATGTGGATCTGCCGTGTCGAGGTACCACCCTGGTTGCCCAGGGCATCAACCCCGTAGATCTGGACCACGAACGTCTCGCCCGAATGGCCGAACGTGGTCACCGGTATCGCAAAGGTGACCGAGGTGGTCGCGGGGTTGGGATGAAACGGATTAAAGTTCTGATTCCCGCCGAGGACAAAAAAATAGACGCTGTCCACCCCATCCGGATCGACGGTCCGGCCGTTGATGAGAAGGTCGGAACCAGGAAACACCGTGGTATCGGCGCCGTTCGGCTGGTCGATCGTGGTCACCGGCCCCACCCCATCGCTTGGGGTCGGGTAGGTGAGGCGGTCGCGTTCATTGCATCCGATCGCGAGCAGCAGCCCGGACCACACGGCCAGTTCCCTCCAGCGGACCCCATCCGCGCGAATCCGGAGCGGGCTCCTCATCTTCGGCATCACCTAAAAATAGTCGGCTGACGGACAAAATTGCAGGTGCTCAGACACCCTTGAAGACCGGTTTTCGCTTCTCCAGAAAGGCGCTCGTACCCTCTCGCATATCCTCGGTGGCGGAGAGCAGACCGAAGTGGTCGGCCTCCAGTGCCAAGGCCAGGTCCATGGTTGTTTCCAGGCCCGCATCCACCAGCTCCACACAGGTGCGGATGGCCAGCGGTCCATTCTCGAGGATGGTCCGGAGCAGCGTTTCGGCCTCCGCGAGCAGCTTGTCAGCTGGCACCACGCGATTCACCAACCCGATGCGAAACGCCTCCGCGGCATCTATCATCCCGCCGGTGAGCAGTAGCTCGAGCGCGCGTCCCCTGCCGACCAGCCGGGGCAGCCTGGCCGTGGCGCCGTAGCCGGGACCGATGCCGAGCTTGACCTCGGGTTGGCCGAAACGGGCGTGGTCCGCCGCGATCCGGATGTGACAGGCCATCGCCAGCTCGCAGCCCCCGCCGAGGGCAAAACCGTTCACCGCTGCGATGACGGGCTTGCCGCACCGCTCCAGGCGGCGAAACACCCCCTGGCCGAGCGTCGAGCGGGCCTTGCCTTGCATCGGTGTCTGTGCCGCCAGCTCCGTGATGTCGGCGCCAGCCACAAACGCCTTGGGTCCAGCCCCGGTAAGAATCGCCCCCCGGATCGCCGCGTCGGTCTCGATTCGAGTCACCGCGTCTCCCAGCTCTGCGATCACGGTGCCGTTCAGGGCGTTCAGCTTATCGGGTCGGTTGATCGTGACCCGGGCGATGCCGTTGCTGAGGTCGAAGAGCAGGGTGGTTGGCATAGGTGTAGGCTATTGGCTATGGGCTATTGGCGGTGTCGGGGCGCCAGAACTTAACCAATGTGCTCAGCTTCGGCGCAACCTGCACGTCCGTACGATACTCACGCATTACTGCTCGGTCAGAAGCGAGTTGTCAGTAGACGACCATCGATGCCGCTGAGGTCAATAGCCAATAGCCCATAGCCCATAGCATCTTTCCAGCATGCACATCCCATCTCCGATCGCCTGGACCGAGAGTCATTCCGTCCGCATCCTGGACCAGACGCTCCTCCCCAGTGAGGAGACCTACCTCGAGCTCGATTCGGTGGACGCGGTCGCCGAGGCAATCCGGATGCTCCGCGTCCGCGGGGCCCCGCTGATCGGGATCGCGGCTGCCATGGGGGTGGTGCTGGCGGTGGGGAAGCGGGGAAGCAGGGAAGTGGGGAAGGCGCGGCTCGACGAGATCGAGAGAGCGTGCCAGCTCCTCGGTTCAACGCGGCCCACGGCGGTGAACCTGCACTGGGCCCTGGATCGCATGCTCCGTCGCGCGCAACGGGCCTGTGGGGCGGGTGAGGATCCGCGGGCTGCGCTCATCGCCGAAGCAAGCGCCATATGGGACGAAGACCGGGCGATGTGCGACCGCATCGGGGAGCTGGGCGCCTCCCTCATTCCGCCCGGCTCGACCGTGTGTACCGTCTGCAATGCCGGGGCACTCGCTACCGGCGGAATCGGCACGGCCCTGGCGCCGGTTTACACCCTGCATCGGCGAGGACAGGCGCCGCACGTGGTGGTCCCCGAAACCCGTCCCCTGCTGCAGGGAAGCAGGCTCACCGCCTGGGAGCTGACTCAGGCCGGGGTGGATTGCACCCTCATCGGCGACGGGATGGTCGCGAGCCGGCTCCGGTTGGGCGATATCGCGTGCGTGATCGTCGGCGCCGACCGGATCGCGGCGAACGGAGACACGGCCAACAAGATCGGAACCTACGGCCTGGCTCTCGCCGCCCGCGCGCACGGCATTCCGTTCTACGTCGCCGCGCCCAGCTCCACCCTCGACCCTGCTACCCCCGACGGATCCCGCATTCCGATCGAACAGCGGGCCGCGAGTGAAGTGGCGTCCTGGCAGGGCACCCGCACCGCGCCCGTGGGAATGAAGGTGTGGAATCCCGCGTTCGACATGACGCCGGCGGAGCTGATCACGGCAATCATTACCGATAAAGGCATCTTCAAACCACAGGAACTCCGTCGACAAGATTCTTCGCTCCGCTCAGAATGACAGTCAGCCTCTAATACGGCCATGTCTTCTATCCTTGCTCTCGACCAAGGAACGACGGGGTCCACGGCCCTGGTCATCGGCCAGGACGGTTCGGTGTTAGGCCGGGGATACCGGGAATTCACCCAGCACTTTCCTCAGCCCGGTTGGGTCGAGCACGACGCGGAGGAAATTTTCCGGGTCTCGGTGGAGGCCATGCGGGAGGCGGTCGAAGGCTCGGGTGAGCGGCCGGTCGGGCTTGGCATCACCAATCAGCGGGAGACAGTGGTGCTCTGGGACCGCCGGACTCTGGCTCCCGTGGCCCGCGCCATCGTCTGGCAGGACCGCCGCACCACGGACCGGTGCCGCGAGCTCCGTGAAGCCGGTCTGGAGCCCCTACTGCGTGAGCGCACCGGCCTCGTCGCCGACCCCTACTTTTCCGCCACAAAACTGGAGTGGTTGCTTCGCGATGCTGGCCTCAATCGGCGGGCGACCGGGGGCGAGCTCGCCGCCGGCACGATCGATAGTTGGCTGGTGGCGAAGCTGACCGGTGGCAGGGCTCACGTCACCGACCACACCAACGCCTCCCGTACCCTGCTGTATGACCTTCGCTCCCGCGACTGGGCACCCGAGCTGCTGGAACAATTCGGCGTGCCAGCGGAGGTGCTGCCTGCCATCGTCCGGTCGTCTGGCGTGGTGGGAGAGACTGACGCTCATCACCTGGGATGGTCCCTGCCGATCGCCGGCCTGGCCGGAGACCAGCAAGCCGCCCTCTTTGGTCAGGGCTGTGTCTCCCCCGGACTGGCCAAGAACACCTATGGCACCGGGGCCTTTCTCCTGGTCTTCGCCGGCAATCAGGTTCCCTCACCATCGAAGGGTCTGCTCGCCACCGCGGCGTGTGGTCCGCTGGGTGAGCCGGGCTACGCGGTGGAAGGCAGCGTCTTCGTGGCCGGCGCCGCCGTGCAGTGGCTCCGGGATGGCCTCGGGCTGATCGAGCAAGCCTCCGAGACCGAGGCGCTCGCCCGGGGCGTCCCTGATACCGGTGGTGTCTACTTCATCCCAGCTTTTGTAGGGATGGGTACACCGTACTGGGAACCGGATGCCCGGGGGACGATCACCGGTCTGACCCGGGGAACCTCCCGGGCTCATCTGGCGCGGGCGGCGCTGGAAGCGATGGCGTACAGCAGCGCGGAGCTGCTCCATGCAATGACCTCCACCAGCGGTCTCAAGGTGCCCGCGCTTCGGGTGGACGGCGGAGCCGCTGCCAACGATTGGCTGATGCAGTTCCAGGCGGATGTGCTCGACATCCCGGTGGAGCGTCCCGACCTGGTCGAGACTACCGCGCTGGGTGCCGCGGGCCTGGCCGGCCTGGCGCTTGGCGTGTGGCGAAGCACGGAGGAATTTCTTCAAGGCCGCAGGTTCACTCGCTTCCAGCCGCGGATGGGAGCCAGAGACCGCCTGGCGGGCCTTGCGGGGTGGAAGAGAGCGGTGTCGGCAACACTGGCGTGGGCCCGGGCCCGGTAGTACGCGCTATATTTCAGCCTCAAACCCTGACGGAGACTCGGATGAAGGCAGGTCACAAATTCCTGGTCGGTGCCGCCCTCATCGTGGGCAGCGTGGGCTTCCTCATTACAGAAGGGGTCAAGGAGACTGGAGTCTATTTTCTGACCCCGTCCGAGCTGGCCAGCAAGACCGCGGCCGACCCTACGTTCGTCGAGAACGTCGGGTTCAAGGTGGGTGCCCGGGTCGTCCCGGGATCGATCCGTCGCGATGACAATGCGAGACGCATCGACTTTCAGGTCTCCGACGGGATCAAGACCTATCCCGTCACTTACCATGGTCTCGTGCCCGATACCTTTACCGATGCCAATGACATTGAGGTGGTCGTCGAAGGCCGTCTGGGCCGTGACGGTATCATCCGCGCTACCGATGTCCTCGCCAAGTGTGGCTCCCGCTATGAGGCCGTTCCCCAGGCCTAGGCACCCATGACACTACTCGGGCAGTTCGCGCTCTGGGCCGCCTTTGTCCTCGGGCTCTGGTGTGTTGTGTTGTCGTTCTCCAGCAGGTGGCAGGGCCGTCCCGACCTGAGCGCGACGGTAGTCCGCTCGGTCTTCGCGATCACCGGGTGTCTGCTCGTCGCCTCCTTGTCGTTGTGGAAGGGTCTCATCTCCCACGACTTCAATATGGAGTACGTCGCCGCCTACACCTCTCGCAACCTTCCCAACGCCTACATTTTCTCCGCCTTCTGGGCCGGTCAGAAAGGCTCGCTTCTCTTCTGGGCCGTGGTGCTCTCGCTCTTCGCCAGCGCCGCCCAGCTGCTCACCCCGCGCCGGTTCGCCTACCTGATGCCGTATGTGGCGGGGGTGACGGCGGCGGTCATCACCTTCTTCGTCAGTGTGATGATCTTCGCCGCCGATCCGTTCGAGCGGCTTGTCTTCACGCCGGCGGATGGCCGGGGGCTCAATCCGCAGCTGCAGAACGTCGGGATGGTCATTCATCCCCCGATGCTCTACCTGGGCTACATCAGCCTCACCATCCCGTTCGCCTTTGCCATGGCGGCGCTCCTCTCCCGCCGGCTCGACACCGGCTGGATTCACGCCATCCGTAAATGGACCCTGGTGTCCTGGCTGTTTCTGGCGATAGGGATCACCCTGGGCATGTGGTGGGCCTACGTGGAGCTGGGCTGGGGCGGTTACTGGGCCTGGGACCCGGTCGAAAACGCGAGCCTGCTCCCCTGGCTTACCATGACCGCATTCCTCCACTCGGTCATGATCCAGGAGAAGCGGGGCATGCTGAAGCGGTGGAACTTCAGCCTGGTGATCGGGACGTTTCTACTGAGCATCTTCGGGACCTTCATCACCCGCTCCGGCGTGATCGCCAGCGTGCACAGCTTCACCCAGTCGAATGTGGGATACTTTTTTCTCGCCTTCCTCGTCATTGTGGCGGTCTTGTCGTTCACCCTGCTCTATACCCGGTGGGGGCTGCTGGAGGCGGATGTCCGGCTCGAGTCGGTGGTAAGCCGTGAGGCGGCTTTTCTCTTCAATAACCTGCTCCTCGTGGGCATTGCCTTCTCGGTCCTCTGGGGAACCCTGTTCCCGATACTGTCCGAGCTGGTGCGGGGCACCAAGATCACCGTCGGAGTCCCGTTCTTCAATCGAGTGAACGTGCCGCTGGGCCTGTTGTTGCTTGCCCTCACCGGGGTGGGGCCGCTGATCGCCTGGCGCAAGGCGTCCACCAGCAATCTCAAGCGACAGTTCATTGCTCCGGTTGCCTGCGGGCTCATGACCCTGGCGGTCCTGCTCGCGATAGGAGTGCGAGACTTTTACGCCACGGTGGCGCTGGCGCTGGCCGGATTCGTGGCCGGAACCATCGTGCAGGAATTTTATCGGGGCGTAAGAGCTCGGAGGCGGATGCACGGGGAATCGATTCCGTTGGCGTTCGCCCGGCTAATCGGCCGGAATCGGCGACGCTACGGTGGATACATCGTCCACGTGGCGGTGCTGATCTACTTCGTCGCGTTCGCGGGGATGGCGTTCAAGCGAGAGCAGGAGGCCACGCTCAAGCCGGGTGACTCGGTGGAGATGAGCAGTCCGTTCGGCCATACCTACTCATTCACCCACATGGGAATCTCGCAGTACGAGGCGCTCAACCGGATCGTCTCCGCCGCCACTGTGGAGGTGACCAAGGACGGCCGGTCGCTTGGCCTCATGACCTCCGAGAAGCGGCAGCATGTGGACAGCTTCAAGCGGCCTACGTTCGAGCCTTCGACCGAGGTGGGTATCCGGAGCGGCTTGCAGGAGGACGTCTACATCGTGTTCGCCGGTGCGGTCAATGGGACCGAAGAGGCAGTGTATCGCTTCAACATCAATCCTCTGGTCTGGTGGGTCTGGGCCGGCGGTTTCGTGCTGGCCCTGGGAGGCATTCTGACGATGTGGCCCGGCGGTGGACCCACGAGCTCGGCTCCGCGTCGCGTCCAGGCGGGATATGAAGTGACACTGGTCGGGGCGGGGAAGGACTGAGCGTGAATCGAAACCGTCCGGAGCTTTCCCGGAGGCATTTTCTGCTCAGCGCGGTTGGCCTTCAGGCGCCACAGGACTCTCTCTCGGGTCGGGGAGCGACCGGGACTCTGCGCGACCCGGGGGTGGTTGGCCGTCCCCGGCAACCGACCGCTGTCCGCGGAGATGAGGCGGAGATCAAGGCTCTGGAGCAGCGGCTGGCCTGCAGTTGCGGCTGCACGCTTGACGTGTTCACCTGCCGGACGACCGACTTTACCTGCACCTACTCACCCGAGCTGCACCGAGAAGTGCTGGCCCTGCGTGATGAAGGTAGGACCGCTCAACAGATCCTGGACGCGTTCGTCGAGAAATACGGCGAGAAGGCGCTCATGGCACCGAAGCCGGAGGGCCTCATCAACCTTACCGGTTACCTGCTGCCTGGGGGGCTCATAGCTGCCGCCGCGGCCGGATTGATCCTGTTCATCACTCGGCGGAAGGCGGCGGTTGCCGCCGCGAGCGCTGTGGCCGCTTCCGCCTCGCCGGTGGGGGCTCACGCCAGTCCGGAGGAGCTGGAACGGCTGCGGCGCGCCCTGGCCGACCTCGAAGACTGATGGCCGGCGAGGCGCTCGCAGCCGCGCTGGTCGGGATTGCGGCACTTTGGCTGGTGCTGCAGCCCCTCATTCGCCCCAGCCCATCCCCCCAGTTGCCTTTCGAGCCGCTCGATCCGGAGGAGACACCCAAGGGGGTGGCCCTGGCCGCGCTCAAGGAAATCGAGTTCGACCGGGAGACAGGCAAGCTCTCGGACGAGGACTACGAATTCCTCAAGGCGAAATACACCATGGCAGCGGTGGAAGCGCTGCGCGGGGAACAGGTGGCGTCGGCGTCCAACGACATCGAGGTGCTGGTTGCCGCCCGGGTACGCTCCCTTCGCTCCGCGGCAACGCCGGCAGGGCGTCGGTATTGCGATCGCTGTGGTGCCGGTCTCGTGCCGGATGGCAGATACTGCGAGTCCTGCGGCAGGCCGGTGGCGGCATAGAGCGACGCGGGGGCTCTGACTCCCGCGTCGCTCCGGGCTCCCAGCTCTCAGCTTCCTATAGTTGGAACCGCAGTCCCAACGCGAAGCTCCGCCGCCATAGCGTTCGAAGCTCATACGTTGGAGCGCCGCCTCCCAAGTCGAGCTCCCCCTCCTCATATGGAGAGGGTGTCACCCCGACACCCACGAGCGCCACTCCGTCGAAGCGTCCCCCCAGCGGTACGTCCAACGATACGGAACCCTGCGCCCCAACTCGGGTGCGCGCATCCTGGTCTATGATGTCCCATCTCTCGAACAGGGGTCCGGCATGGAGCCGGAGCTGATTGCCGGGTCCCAGAGTGGCAATTCGAACGGCCAGTTCTGGCGAGATGCTAACGATTGTGAAGGCACCTTCGGCAGCGACGACTCCCTCCGGCCCTTCCAGCGCCAGGCTGGCCTCGGCATAGTGCACTTGCAGCCCTACGGCGTACCGGCCGGTTTGGCGTTCCAGGCCAAGGCCAAAGGTGGTGGGACGGTAGGGCCTCAAGGAGGTCTGGTCGCCGCCGGTATCCAGGGACCCGCCCCAGAAGCGGGCGGCTCCAACCTCCGTTCCCACACGCCACTGCCCGAACAGGGGTGAACACCCGACGATCGTGGCGGCGGACAGCACGATCCAGACCCTGCGCCCCAATGAAGTAGGCATGGTGTCAGCGCATCTCCAGTTTCAGCCAACCGTTGGTCTTGTTGCTCTCGCCCTTGACGACCCAGTTTGCCCCGGCAAAGAACTGGCCGACGACATCATCTTCGATCGCGTTCCCGATCAGGTCGTCTTGTGTGGTTATGAACGAGTACGCCGCGCTCAAGATCTTCTGAAGCGCATTGGCCCGCTTGACCCACTTCACAATGCCACTGGCAGTGTCCCTGGCGCCGGTCAGATTGGGATACTGGGTCTGGACGGTGCCCAGCATGTTGCGGAACCGATCAGCATCAAACTTGATCACGCAGGCTGTGTCGTCGTCTTCGAGCGCGATGATTCGAAAGTTCTGGTTTGGATGTGCGGTCTTGTAGCTGTTTAGCTGGCTTTGGCTGAACAGCATTACGCTGCCGCTCCAGTTCAGATCGTTCTGATCGAATCGGTAGCTCCCGCCTGCATTTGCTCCAGCGCACTGATAGTCCTTCAACGAGTCTGTGGCTCCAGACTGTCCCAGGATATGAATCTCAAACTCGGGGCTTCCCTTCAACCAACCCTCAAAATCTTGCACGAAATGGGCATAGGTCATGAACAAGCCGGTGGGCGGGGGCGGCGGAGGCAGCGGAGGTGGCGGCGGTGGCGGTGGCGGGGTGACCGCGAACGAGCCCGCGCTCTCAAGTCCGAAGTCCGACTCTACCGGCACGATAGCCAGCACCGGGGTGGAGGGAGGCGTGTCCGGGCTGAGGACCTGCCTCCGCCCTTTGACGTCGTAGGCGATCGGTGCCTCCCGATCTTCGCGCGCGCTGGCCACCAGGACGTCCGGCCCTCCTGTCCAGCCGGCTCGATGCGCCGGCACCGGGAAGTACATCTCCAGCGGGATTGCCGCGGCGGCATCGGCCTGGACCGCCGACTCGGGTTCGGCACTGAGTTTGGCCAGCTGCCGGAGTGCCTTGCGGTCCGCGCGGGTGAGAAATCTTTGGAACTGTACCTTGTGCTCTACAATCGGCGAGCGGTCCAGCTCTCCCTTGATGTACCCCCTGAAATCGGGGTCTGCCAGCGCCAGCGCTACCCGGCGGGCGAGGCGATCCATGGCACTACGCTCGGCGGCGCGTTGGGCGGCCACGGCACTGGGCGGCGTCGGCGGGGCTTCCTCGGTGGGTGCGGTGGGCGCTGGCCGATCGCAGGCGGCAACGGCAACCGCCAGCGCAATGGCGGTGAGACTGATCCTGTTGGGCATGGCTCCTCCTTGGAATGATCGCGAGCGCTGACGGCGGGCGCGGTTTCCGACGGCGAGGCCAAGCTAGGTTGGGGTGGAGCGCGATTCCGGATCGGGGCGACGCGGAGCGGGGCTGAAAAGCTCAGGTGCGGCGGATTATCCCTGGAGACTGTGGTCGTAGACCGCGAGGGTCACGGCCTCATGCTCGGCACAGGCCGACGCCAGCGCGCCGAGCGACACTCGGGAGCCACTTTTGTGGCGAAATGAGGCGTTGGGGACGGAGCCGTTCCCGGCCCAGGCGCCGCCCAGGACCCGGGACTGCTCTTCGGGAGTTGCGAAAATGCCGAGCACCCCGCCGATCCGCTGCAGCTCGGCGGGCGAATCGTAGCCCAACATTCGGGCAAAGGGTCCATTGGCGGCCAGGGGGGTGCCATCGCGCCGGAACAGGCAGAGACCTACGGGCGCGCCATCGGTAAGCGATCGCAGCAGCGCTTCCGCGTTGCGGAGGGCCTCCTCCACCCGGCGCCGGGCCACCATGGCCTCCTTCAGATCCAGGATCTGTTTACGGAGGCCGGTGACCTCGTGCACCAGGTCCTGCTTGGGCCGGTGATTGTCTCGCATCGCACATAATGACGGCCGGGGCAGGGTCGCTTGCACTCGCGAAACAAAATGAAACAACGGGGACAGGTCGTTAGCGCGAAGGCACCACGGCCACGATCCGCAGCGGCCCGCCGCTGCCGCCTTTGATCTTCATTGGTAACGCGATGACAAAGCTGCCGCGAGCCGGGAGCCGGTCGAGGTTGGCGACGTTCTCGAACGCAGGGATGTTGGCTGCGAAGAGAACACGGTGGGTTGGGAAGCTGCTCGACTGACCGTAGTCAATGCTGGGAGTGTCGATTCCAACTGCCTTGATCTTTCGGTCAACCAACCACTGCGCCGCGGCTGAGTCGATGCCGGGGAAGTGCAGCTCGGGCACCGCCTGCGGGCCCATTTTCGAGGTTCCGAGATACGCTGTGCGATCCGCCCAGCGTCGTCCCCAACCAGTGTGAAAGAGGACTATCGAGCCGGTTCGAATGGCACCGTACTTCTGCTCCCAGCGAGTGATCGTGGCATAGTCCACTCGGAAATCGGCCGAGCTATCGGCTTCTGACTGAACATCCAGCACAACCGCCTGGCCCAGCAAGCGGTCCAGCGGGATCTGGTCGGTGGTCCACTTGCCCTCAGCGAAATGAATTGGAGCATCCAGGTGGGTCCCGCCATGTTCTGACGCGCTGAAGTTATTGGCGGCGTAGTAATAGCCGGCAGGTGTCCGCTGGGCAGAGACAACTTCGAGCTGAAAGGGCTTTGCCGTGGGCCAGTAGATCGTCTCGGCAGAGAAGGCATGAGACAGGTCGACCCAGGTGCCGTCAGCTGGGATATCGAGACCTTCCGATCTGTTGCAGGCGAGCGCGCCGGCCAGAATCAGGACCGCAGCAGGGCGAGCCATCGGTGAGACCTCCGAGGTGAAGAGTCAGGCGATCGCCGCCCGTGCTGCCTCCAGCGCTCGCGCAATACCATCCGGTGGGATGTCCAGGTGGGTAACGGCTCGGACAGTGGTGGGCCCGAGTACGCTGAACCGCACGCCGTGGCTCGACAGCGTCCGGGACGCAAAGGCGTCCCCGGAAAGACCGGTGCGCGTCACATCGAAAATCACGATGTTGGTCTTCACTCGCTCCGGCATCAGTGTCAGCCCTGAGATCTCGGCCAGGCCGAAGGCAAGCCGCCGGGCGCTCTCATGATCTTCTGCCAGCCGCTCGACGTGGTGCCGGAGGGCGAAGACACCGGCAGCGGCGATGATTCCGGCCTGACGCATGGCGCCTCCCAAACGCTGCTTGAAGCGCCATGCCTCCTCGATGAAGTCGCGCGAACCTGCCAGCACCGCGCCTACCGGTGCCCCCAATCCCTTGCTGAGATCGATCCAGACTGAATCGCACGGCGCGGCAAAGGCTCGTGCCGGCGTTCCGCTGGCAACCACGGCGTTGAAGAATCGGGCCCCATCCATGTGCGCTGCCAGCCCGCCCGCATGCGCGGCGGCACAGACCTCCTCGACCTGGCGCAGAGGCCAGCACATCCCTCCAATTGAGGCGCTGGTCTGCTCGAGTGACACGACCCTGGTCCTGGGCATGAAGTGTACCGGCGGGCGAATGGCAGCCGTCACCTGAGGGCCAGTATAGAAACCATCCGGGTCTGAAAGAGGCCGGAAGACTGCACCGATCAGGGCGGCGGCTCCTCCCGCCTCGTACAACATGGGATGGGCCAGGTCCTGGAGCAGGATCTCATCTCCCGCGCGGCAGTGAACCGCGAAGGCCACCTGATTGCACATCGTGCCCGAGGGAAGAAAAAGCGCCGACTCCTTGCCCAGGATGTCGGCGACCATGTCTTGCAGCAGATTGACGGTGGGATCCTCGCGTTGCTGCTCGTCCCCCACTTCCGCCTCGCACATGCACCGGCGCATGGGGGCGGTCGGCCGGGTGACGGTGTCGCTGAACAGGTCGACCGTCACCACTCCATCATCTCGATTCTCTTGAGGCCGAGCCGCAAAGAGACGATCGTGGCGGCGAGGCAAATCAGGACCACCAGTGCGCCGGTGCCCACCAGCCCAGCGGTGATGCCCATCGGCTGTTCGGCATAACGCTGATCCCGGAGATAGTCCGTCACCGGCCCTGCTTCGAGCACGATGATCAACGCCAGCAGGCAGAGGCCGCTCATCATGTAAACCAGACCGCCGAAGCTGGTGGGGATCTGTGCCGCGTTCTCGGTTCCGAACTGCGGATAGAGGGCGCCGAAGGACAGAGCCAGCGCGCTGACGGCCAGGGTATAGAGCACGATGGTGCTGACGGCCACGACCATCATGAAGCCGCTCACGTGCAGCAGCCAGTTGGTGAAGATTGTAATCAACAATGCCAGGACGAGAAGTGGGATCGTGCCCAGCCAGTATTTGCTCCAGAGCATGGCTTTCGGGTCGAGTGGACTGGAGCGCAGCAGCCACATCTGGCGGCCTTCCAGCGAGATGGCAGGAAACACGAACCGCGCCGCAACCGCCGCCAGGACGAAGCCGGCCAGTCCCAGGTTGAGGAACGAGATCATGGTCACCAGGCGAAACGGGACCCGCTCCCCGGAATGAAGGGGCAGTGACCTGATGTTGAAGAGGTACACCATGAGGAGGACAGCCAGGAGAATGAGCTGGCTCCACTGGGTGTTATCCCGGAAGAACAGACGCAGGTCCTTGAGAATGAATTCGCGTCGGGAGGGCGGCAGGGAGCGGAGCATGCGGGACAAAGGTCCGCGGAGCGGCCGGCGAACCTTGCGCTCGGCCCCTTCTTGCGCCTTGGAGAAGCCCAGGGCATAGAGCCGTCCGTGGAGTGCGGCCCCGAGGGCCACCGCGACTGCGGCCGCCCCCCAGAGTTTGGCCACTGGCCATGGGTCCGCTACGCGGAGCAGCCAGTTCATCACCATGGATGCGGTCCATTCGCTGGGCAGGAAGCTGCTGGTTGGGGTGCGGAGCACCGCCAGGTAGTCCACCAGGTTTCTGAACCCTTCCGGCTGAGCCAGCTGCTCGGGGCGCAGGAAGCGCAGGCTCACCAACACGATCACGACCGCGCCGGTAGCAATCAGGCCGAGCAGCTCGCGGGTACGCCGGGCGGGAAAAACATTCACCAGGAACAACGTGAGCGCCGTGCCCGCGACGGCCGGCAGTATCAGATACGGAATGAAGGCTGCTAACGCCACGAAGGGGTACAGGAACCCGCCCTTATACACGATCCCGTAGGCAGTGAAGATCGGCAGCGCGAGCAGCGCCACCATCCAGGAGGAGTGCACCACCGTCTCCGCCAGCTTGGCCAGGTAGAACCGAACCCCGCCCACTGGAGCGGCGACGAGCAGGTCGAGGTCCTTGGCAAGGAAGAAGGTCGAGAGCGCGGTGATGATGTTCGACAGCAGCAGGATAGTCAGGAACGCGAGCAGGATCACACCCAGCACTTTGCCGGCCATGAGGTTGCCGATCTCTTCTACGCTCCGGAAGTAACGCAGCACCCGGAAGGCTATTCCGAAGACGGCCACCCAGAAGAGCAGCCCGATGAACCCGAGGAGGAGGAAGCGGGCACGTGAATCGGTGTGCTCCTCCCGGGAACGTACCAGCGCGCTTCGCCATTTGGGCGTGAGCAGAGTCCACAGCCGCGGCTGTACCGGGAGGGATCGGGACATCAGGTCAGGCGTCGAGGATGGTGTCGAGCTGATGATCTCGCATGCCGCCGGTCAGCTTGAGGAAGACGTCTTCCAGTCCGAGATCCTCGGAGGAGGTCTGTTCTTGCAGCTCCGACATGTTGCCCGAGGCGACGATCTTGCCGCCGTGCACGATGGCAATGCGGTCGCACATCGTCTCGGCCACTTCGAGCGTGTGCGTGCTCATGAGGACCGTACCGCCGCGGTCGACGAACTGGCGGAACAGGTCCTTGAGCAGCCGGGCGCTCCTCGGGTCGAGGCCCACCATCGGCTCATCGACCACGATCACTTCCGGCCGGTGCACCAGCGCGCCGGAAATGATCAGCTTCTGGCGCATCCCGTGGCTATAAGACTCGGTGAGCTCGTTCTTCCAGCGGCTCAGGTCGAAGAGCTCGAGCAGCTCGTCGATCCGATGTTCTACCGTGGGCCCCTGCTGGCCGTACAGCGCCGCCGCGAAACGGAGAAACTCCGCGCCGGTCAGCTTGTCGTACACGAAGGGCCGGTCGGGAATGAAGCCGAGTCGGGCCTTGGCTTCGAGCGGCCTGCGGTTGATATCGATGCCGCCGACTTCGACCGTACCGCTGGTCGGCCGGAGGATGCCCGCGATCATGCGGAACGTGGTGGTCTTCCCGGCGCCGTTGGGGCCCAGAAATCCGAATAGCTCCCCGCTGGGGACAGCGAGATCGATCTTATCGACTGCGGTGAACCGGCCGTAGCGTTTGGTAAGCTGGTGCAGTCGAATCACGAAATCCTCCGTACAATGGCTTCGACCAGGGCGCGATCCGCGTCACGGTCGACGACGATGTGCAGCTCGGTGGGGAATCCCTTCGGCTCAGCGGGGAACGTCTCGGCCAGAAGGGTCACCGCCTCTTCCACCGTCAGTTGGCCCGAATCCACGCCTACCAGCGGGGTGGCGATGGTACCCAGCTCCCAGTCGGTGGCTCGCTGCCAGGCCGAAACCAGGGCCCGGCGCACGATCTCGCGTCCGGTCTTCGTTGTTTCCTGATCCTGGACTACGACGTGGAGCACGAATGGGGCCGCCAGGTCTCCGCTGCCGGTGACCACGGCCGCGCCCGCTTTGAGGGGGCTGGCCACCCTCCGCTGCTCGGCAAAACGCGGGCCCGCCTTCTCATCGAGGCTGGCTATGGCGGGGGAGGTGGGACCCAGGCTCTCGGTGGCGGGACGGAGAATGGCGTCGGCCTGGGTGAGCGCGAGATCGTCTACGATCACGCTGATCACAAGCGGGCGAGCTCGCGGCAGCGGCGATACATCTCCTGGGCCTCCTCCGGCAGGTTCAGCCGGTCGAGGACCCGGCCCATGAGGTGGTATGCCTTGGCATCATCCGGGGTTACCTGAAGTGCTCGCTCCAGGGCGGAGCGGGCGCCGGGGAGATCACTGAGCTGATTGAGACATTCCGCGAGATAGTAGTAGCTCTTGCCATTGTCCGGTTGGAACTCCAGTGCGCGGTGAAACGAGGCTGCAGCCTCTTGCACCAGACCGCGTCGCCAGAGCAGCAGGCCGAGCTCGAACTGTGCGGGAGCGTGGGAGGGGTGGAGACGGAGCACGCGCCGGAGGTCCGTCTCAGCCTCCCGATACCGTTGCAGCCGGCCGAGAATGGAGCCGCGCTGAACCAGAAACTGGGTCTGGTCCGGACTCCTCCGCAGTCCCTCCGTCAGCACCTCGACCGCGTCGGACGCTTCCTCGAGCCGGTCGAGGAGCCGCGCCAGGTGTTGCCGGGCCTCTACATGCTCCGGTTCCAGCTCCAGCAATTCGCGGTAGGGCCGAACCGCCGACCCGGGCATCGAACCGTTCGCCAGATCATCGGCCTGCTGCAGCCGCCGCTCTGCCGCGCTGTGATCCCGCGGCGGCGGGGCCGGCGAGTCGCCCGGCGGTACATTCGGCCGGTCGGATCCGCTGGTCGGGTCAGGACGGGGAGATGGCATCAAGGCCAGGAGTCAGGAGCAAGGAGCTAAATGGGTTCCCTTATGGTAGACAACGAAGCAGCGAACTGGAAGGCACGCGGCGCGATCGCCTTGATGTAATCCGAGGCTCCTGGCTCCTAGCTCTTAGCTCCCAACCCCTCCAGTTGACCCCGCCGTCGAGCTTCGGGTACCTTTCGGGGCTATGGCTCAGGAATTTTTGGTAGTGCGGGGCGCCCGCGAACACAATCTCAAGAATATTTCCGTCTCGATCCCCCGGAATCAGCTTACCGTAATTACCGGGCTCTCCGGTTCGGGGAAGTCCTCGCTGGCGTTCGATACGATCTACGCTGAAGGACAGCGGCGTTATGTCGAGTCGCTGTCCGCCTACGCGCGCCAGTTTCTCGGCCTGATGGAGAAGCCAGATGTCGATGCCATCGAGGGCCTCTCCCCCGCGATCTCCATCGAGCAGAAGACCACCGGGCAGAATCCGCGCTCCACGGTGGGCACTGTCACCGAGATCTATGACTACCTGCGTCTGCTCTGGGCCCGGGTGGGAGTGCCTCACTGTCCCAACGACGGCAGCCCGGTCACCCGTCAGAGCTCGGCCCAGATCGTAGACACCCTCCTCGGCTGGCCGGAGGAGACTCGCATCGAAGTGATGGCTCCCCTGGTGCGGGGCCGGAAGGGCGAGTTTCGCGACCTGCTCGACGACGTGCGCAAGCGTGGCTTCGTGCGGGTGCGAATCGACGGCCAGATCTACGATCTCGGCTCGCTGCCAACGCTGAACCGGCGCCAGAATCACGACATCGCGATCGTGGTCGATCGTTTGGTGGTGCGCGCGGCGGATCGCAGCCGACTGAACGACTCCATTGAAACGGCGCTCAAGACGGCGGATGGGCTAGTGGAGGTGGTGAGGTATGGCGGACAGGCTGACCACCAGTCCGTCGTGTTTTCAGAACGGTTTGCTTGCCCAGTTTGCGGACTGTCCTTTCCCGAGCTGGAGCCCCGGCAGTTCTCCTTCAACTCGCCGTTCGGGGTCTGCCCGGACTGTCACGGCCTCGGCACCCGGCGCGACGTCAATGCCGACCTGGTGCTCGGTGATCCCAGCATCTCGATCCTGGAGGGGGTGATCCTCCCCTGGGGAGAGCCGAGCGGGTACCTGCACAAGGTGGTGCTGCCGACGCTGGCGAGGGCGTTCAAGTTCGACCTCAACGCGCCCTGGGGTGAGCACAGCGAGGCGGCCAAGCAGGCGATCCTGCATGGCGCGCCAGGCCGCTTCAAGTTCCAGACCGATGGGGCACGAGGCCGGGACGAGTACGAGACCGATTGGGAAGGCGTGCTGAAGAACATCGAGCGGCGCTACCGCGAGTCCACCAG